>DATCLI010000224.1:0-4246 GCA_036563955.1 Clostridia bacterium
AAGCAATACAGGTTATAGGAGGAACAAACGTACAGTTTGCACACGATCCCAAAACGGGCCGGGTGGTTATTATTGAAATAAACCCGAGAACTTCGCGCTCGTCGGCGCTTGCTTCAAAAGCCACAGGATTTCCGATAGCATACATTTCATCAATGCTCGCTGTCGGCATTACGCTCGACGAGATTCCGTACTGGCGCGACGGAACACTTGACAAATATACACCTTCGGGCGATTATGTCGTAGTTAAATTCCCGAGATGGGCATTTGAAAAATTCAAAGGCTCAAAGGACAGGCTTGGGACCCAGATGCTCGCTGTCGGCGAGGTTATGAGCATAGGCAAAACATATAAGGAAGCATTCCATAAAGCTATCCGCTCCCTTGAAATAGGGCGTTATGGGCTCGGCTTTGCCAAAGATTTTAATGAAAAACCGGCCAAAGAGCTCCTTGAACTGCTCGTTGAGCCTTCAAGCGAACGGCAATTCATACTGTATGAAGCCCTTAGAAAGGGTGTAAGCGTTGACGAGCTTCACCGCCTAACCAATATAAAGCACTGGTTTATCGAGCAAATGAAAGAACTTGTCGAGCTTGAGGAAAAGATATTGAAACACGATTATTCCTCCCTGCCGGACGAACTGCTTATACAAGCCAAAAAAGACGGCTTTGCCGATAAATATCTTGCAATGCTTTTAAAGACAACGGAAGAAAAAATCAGAAACAGGCGTATAAAATTAGGAGTTATTGAACAGTGGGAGTCCATCCCCGTCAGCGGTATCGAAAATGCCTGCTATTACTTCTCGTCGTATAATGAAGTTAAACAGGATACGCCTGATATATCCGGAAAACATAAAGTGATGATTTTAGGCGGCGGTCCGAACCGTATAGGCCAGGGTATAGAATTTGATTACTGCTGCGTTCACGCCGCATTTGCGCTCAGGGATATAGGGTATGAAACAATTATGGTAAACTGTAACCCTGAAACTGTGTCAACCGATTATGATACGTCCAACAGGCTGTATTTCGAACCTCTTACCGTTGAAGATGTCCTGAGCATATACAACAAAGAAAATCCATTGGGTGTGATTATCCAGTTCGGCGGCCAGACACCGCTTAACATAGCCGGGGAACTTTCAAGAGCAGGGGTAAGAATCCTGGGAACAACGCCTGAAACCATTGATCTTGCGGAAGATCGCGACATGTTCCGGCACATGATGGATAAATTAGGTATTCCGATGCCCGAATCGGGAATGGCAAGCACGTTCGAAAGCGCGAAATCGATTGCAGAAAAAATCGGTTATCCTTTAATGGTTAGGCCGTCTTACGTGCTCGGCGGACGCGGAATGGAAGTCATTTACGATGAGGAAATGCTTAAAACATATGTGGAAGCCGCCTCAGGCGTAACGCCGGACCGCCCGCTTCTTATTGACAAATTCCTTGAAAACGCTGTTGAAACGGAAGCCGACGCCATTTCAGACGGAATAGATACTTTTGTTCCCGCGGTCATGGAACATATAGAGCTGGCGGGCATACATTCGGGCGATTCGGCCTGTGTTATTCCGCCGATTACAATAAAAGACGAACATATACGCACAATTTTTGAATATACGAAAAAAATAGCGAACGAATTGAAGGTTGTAGGGCTGATGAATATGCAATACGCAATAGCGGACAACCGCGTATATGTCCTTGAAGCGAATCCTCGCGCTTCCCGTACTGTACCGCTCGTTTCAAAGGTGTGCGGCATTTCGATGGCAAGAATGGCTACCGAAGTTATAATGCTTTCACATTCAGGCAGAAAAACTCCGATATCAGGGTTTAAAAACAAAAAAATATCTCATTTTGGTGTAAAGGAAGCCGTATTTCCTTTTAATATGTTCCATGAAGTTGACCCCGTACTTGGCCCGGAAATGCGTTCAACGGGAGAGGTGCTCGGAATGGCGAACTCTTTCGGTCTCGCATATTTTAAAGCGCAGGAAGCCACACAGGCAGCGCTGCCCGTATCGGGCGCGGTATTAATGAGCATTGCCGACAAGGACAAACCGAAGCTCATTGAAATTGCCAAAATATTTATTGAACTCGGATTTACAATAAAAGCTACCGAAGGCACCCAAAAATTTCTTTCGGACAACGGTATACATTCCGAACCTGTAAAAAAGCTGTTTGAAGGCCGCCCGAACATTATCGACAGCATACTTAACAAGGAAATACAGCTTATTGTCAATACTCCGATAGGAAAGCAAAGCCAGTATGATGATTCATATATACGCAAAGCCGCCATAAAATACAGGATACCGTATATAACCACTATTACGGCGGCTCTTGCAAGTGTCAAAGGCATTGCCGCGTACAAAGCAAACAGGTTTAAGCAGGATTCGCTTAAATCTCTGCAGGAATACCACGGCTGCAGCAATTGATAAAGAAATAAAGGAGAGTGATCGCCCGTGGGAGGATTATTTGGAGTAGTATCAAAAAATGACTGCATTATGGATTTATATTTCGGTACGGATTATCATTCGCACCTTGGAACAAGCCGCGGCGGCATGGCGGTTTGGAATGGTAAATCTTTCACATCGGCAATACACAATATTGAAAACATCCAATTCCGCGCTAAATTTGAGCCGGATACGTCGGATATGCACGGGAACATGGGCATAGGATGCATAAGCGATACCGAAGCGCAGCCTTTAACGGTCTGTTCCCATCTCGGTCATTACGCGATAACCACGGTAGGGCGCATAAACAATATCAAAGAACTTGTTGAAAAGTGCCTTGAAAAGAATTTTATTCACTTTCTTGAGATGAGTAAAGGAGAAATAAACCCCACAGAAGTTGTATCCGCGCTTATTGACCAGGAACAAACAATTAAAGATGGAATTCTCAACGCCCAGGAAGAAATTTCAGGGTCCTGCACCATGCTCGTTCTTACTAAAGACGGAATTTACGCTTCCAGGGACAAGCTGGGCAGAACCCCTTTGATAGTCGGAGAAAAAGAAGAAGCATTTTGTGTATCATTTGAATCCTGCGCATTTTCAAACCTTGGCTACAAACAAATATATGAGCTGGGGCCGGGAGAAATCGTAATGATAACTGCCGATGGAATCGAAAAAATTTCTCCGCCGCGTGATAAAATGAAAATCTGTTCTTTTTTATGGGTTTATTACGGCTATCCTTCCTCGTCTTATGAAGGCGTTAATGTTGAGGCCATGCGCTACCGCAACGGCGCATTGCTTGCCAGAAACGACGATGTCGAAATTGACCTTGTAGCCGGTATTCCCGATTCCGGGGTCGCTCATGCGATAGGGTATTCGAATGAAGCGAAAATACCATTCGGCAGGCCGTTTGTAAAATATACCCCTACATGGTCAAGAAGCTATTTGCCGCAGAACCAGGAAGTAAGAGCCCTTGTCGCAAAAATGAAACTTATGCCTGTTATAGACCTGATAGAAAACAAACGGCTTTTATTCTGCGACGACTCAATCGTACGCGGTACACAGATGAGCGAAACCGTCGATTTGCTGTACAATCACAACGCTAAAGAGGTACATGTCCGTTCTGCCTGTCCTCCGCTTTTATATAGCTGTAAATACCTGAACTTCTCAAGAACCGGATCCGAACTGGATCTCGCAGCGCGCCGCGCTATCCGCAACCTGGAAGGGAACAGTGAGGCTGCCCTTGATGAATACAGCAACCCTAAAAGTGAAAAATACTGCCGCATGATTGAGTGCATAGGAAAAAAACTGAATTTTACTTCGCTGAAGTATCAAAACCTGACTGATATGCTAGATGCAATCGGTCTTCCGCATGAAAATCTGTGCACATACTGCTGGAATGGGAAAGAGTAAGGCAAGATTTTATTCGGATAATAAAAATATGAATATCAGAAAGATCTGCTTCCTATTGCAGTCAGGCTTCGGTTTACGGCCTCAACAGCAAATGAATCGGGAGCGGATTCCAGAACAGGTATTCCCGACATTTCCATAATCGAAAAAGTACGTCTTCGATCATCGATCAGTTTAACCGCGGCACTTTTAATAAATGCATCGTCGGGCTTATTGATTTTTCTTACTGCTTCATTTATCAATGCAGGATTTGATATTGTCAGCACGATAACTTTATGGCCCGGAGCATAGCTTTGCCAGGCCGTAACAATTTCACGCGCCTGCTCAATGCCGGCAGGGTTTGTAAATAAAAGCATAAGACTTCTGCGGTTTTGTGTTCTCTGCAGTGTTGAAAACGCTAAGTCGTAATC
>DATCLI010000225.1:0-2890 GCA_036563955.1 Clostridia bacterium
AAGGCATTTGCGATGTAACCTTAAATAAAAAACCGCTGTACAATATATAGTGACAAGCTTTAATATGTACCAGCAATATATTGTACAGCGGAACTCAAAGAATATAACATCGCAAATGCCATATCCATATTAAAACATTGAAATAAGACAGGGTGTAGAGTATAATAACTATACATAAAAGATGGACATGCATATCACAATGCAATAGGCCGGTGTCTTTTCAGTACATAGCGCCGTTTTGTTTAAATGGAAACAAACAGGCCGCTGATAAATCCGTTTACGGTAGAATCTTTGCCAATTTAGGCCGATCATACCTAAACGCGCTTGAAATATTAGTAAAGATGCAATTTACAGGTGCGGGATGCCTAAAACTAACGGGTAATGCATTGAAAGGATTTGATTATTAATGGCACAGAGAAATAACAATTCAAAAACAGTAATAATGCCGCTTTTACCTCTGCGCGGGCTTGTTGTATTTCCGCATATGATTCTTCATTTTGACGTTGGCCGGACAAAATCCGTAAAAGCTCTGGATGAGGCCATGATGAAGGATCAATTGATACTGTTATGCGCACAAAAAGATCCCGGTTTGGAAGAACCGGATTTTAATGATATATATCCCGTAGGCACTATTGCGAAAATAAAGCAGCTGCTGAGACTTCCCGGAGATACTATCCGGGTGCTCGTGGAAGGTCTCGAACGAGCGCGTATAATTGAACACATACCGTGCGGGGAGTACTATAAAGTTTGTGTGAGGATGTGCCCAAACCCGAAGACACTGCCTAAAAAGCCTGAAATTGAAGCATTAATCAGACAGGTTATCAGTAATTTTGAGAAATATGCCAAGCTTACTAACCGTATCCCTTCGGACACTACATTTACGATTACTTCGATGGAGGATTACGCCAGGCTTTCCGACGTGATTGCGGCAAATATGGTTTTAAAGCTTGAGCAGAAACAACATATTTTAAACGAAATTTCACCAAGGAAGCGTTTTGAGAAATTATTGGAACTGCTCATAAGAGAAATCGAAATCCTTGAGGTCGAACGGAACATCAACAACAAGGTCCGGCAGCGTATTGATAAAAATCAAAAAGAATATTATCTCAGGGAACAATTAAAAGTGATCCGAAATGAACTCGGCGAAGAGGAACAGCAAAACAACGAAATAGAAGAGTATCGTGAAAAAATTGCAAAAGCCGGGCTTTCCGAAGAAGCTGAAAAAAAAGCGCTGAAAGAGCTGGACAGGCTGTCAAAAATGCATTCGATGTCCGCCGAAAGTGGTGTAATACGCACGTACCTTGATTGGATTATTGAAATGCCGTGGAACAGAAAAACGGAAGAAAACCTCGATCTTAAGAATGCGGAAAAGGTTCTTAATGAAGATCATTACGGTTTGGAACAGGTAAAGGAGCGAATGATAGAATACCTCGCAATAAGAAAGCTGAAAAATGGCCTTCATGGGCCGATTATTTGCCTTGTCGGGCCTCCCGGTGTTGGGAAAACTTCTATTGCACGCTCCATTGCAAAGGCGCTGAATCGTAATTATGTTCGCATGTCTTTGGGAGGAGTCAGGGATGAAGCAGAAATCAGGGGACACAGGCGAACTTATGTAGGCTCTTTGCCGGGGAGAATAATTAGTGCCGTGAAGCAGGCGGGATCCAAAAATCCTTTGATTCTTCTGGATGAAATAGATAAAATGTCAAGCGATTTCAGGGGTGATCCTGCTTCTGCAATGCTTGAAGTCCTTGATGGAGAACAAAATAAGGAATTCAGGGATCATTATCTTGAAATACCGTTTGATCTTTCAGACGTGATGTTTATAACAACGGCCAATAACAAGGATACGATACCGAGGCCGCTTCTTGACAGGATGGAAATAATTGATATACCGGGATATATTGAGCAGGAAAAAATACAGATAGCATTACGGCATCTTATACCGAAGCAAATTAATAACCACGGCTTTCAGGCAAGGCAGGTACGTTTTGAACAGGACGCCGTTAAGGATATTATTAATTACTATACGCGCGAGGCCGGCGTAAGAAACCTGGAACGCCAGATATCGACCGTATGCCGTAAAGCTGCAAGACATATAGTGTCGGGTGAGAAGAAAACCGTCCGCATAACGCAGAAGAACCTTGCAAAATACCTCGGAAGCAAAAAATATTTGTATGATATGGCTAATGATCGCGATGAGGTTGGAATAGCGCGCGGCCTGGCATGGACTCCCGTGGGCGGAGATACGCTTTCGATAGAAGTGAACATTATGCCGGGAGACGGCGCTGTGGAGCTGACAGGCCAGCTCGGTGATGTAATGAAGGAATCGGCCAGAATTGCAAGGAGCTATGTGCGTTCGATAGCGGAAGCTGTTGGAATTGAAAAAGACTTTCACAGGAAGTATGATATGCACATTCATGTTCCCGAAGGAGCAATACCGAAAGACGGGCCTTCGGCGGGTATAACTCTTGCAATTGCGATGATTTCGGCTCTTACGGGAATCCCCGTAAAGAAAAATGTGGCTATGACCGGGGAGATTACATTAAGAGGAAAGGTTTTGCCTGTCGGCGGTTTGAGAGAAAAGGTGCTTGCAGCCCATAGAGCCGGTATTGATATCGTATTATATCCGGCGGAAAACAAAAAAGATCTTGAAAAGATACCATCGAATATAATTGAAAAGATAAGGTTAATACCGGTTTCTTCGATGGATAAGGTGATTAGAGCTGCATTGACAAGATACCCGTCGTTGAAAAAGGACAGCAGCGATTCAGAAAAAGATGAAAATGATATTTTCCCGATACAAAAAACAAAAAATGAAGCGGCAGTAACCGTTGAACATTAGGAAATGGCCGAAACCGGCCATTTTCTAATTATTGCAGCATCAATGAAT
>DATCLI010000226.1:0-2517 GCA_036563955.1 Clostridia bacterium
ATCTTGCATTTCTCAGGATCCATATACCATGAACCAGGACGATGTGTTCCGTATTGCCGGTTAAACAACGCATAGCGTAATCGACCATAAGGCTGCTTATATATCATTTTTTTCAGGAATTCGTATTCCGGCCAGAAACGCAGGACATGGCCAACCATATAAAATACACCTTTTTCTTTTGCAAGAGCAATCAGTTCATCCGCTTCTTCTGTAGTATGCGTCATTGGCTTTTCACAGAAAACATTAAGCCCGGCTGAAAGGCATTTTAAAGTATGTTCATAGTGAAGATAAGCAGGTGAACAAATATCTACCAGCTCCGGCTGGCAGTCTTCCAGCAAATTATCGATGCTTTCATATGCCTTTGCTCCACATGGTTCCGCAAGCTCTTTTGCCAAAGAGAACACCGGATCTGCAATGGCAATCACCTGATACTCTCCAATCTCCTTCATCATCGTTATATGTCGCGAAGAAATACTGCCTGCCCCAATTAATGCCACTTTCATAGTATCAAACTCCTTAAAATAAATTTTAAAGCAATGGAAGAAATTGTTTTACAATTTCAACACATTTTTTCAACTACAGTTCACATGATGCAACTTCTATTGCCGATGGAATGCTGTTTAATACACCGCGCCGTGTAACACTGATAGCAGCAGCCTTAGCCGCAAAGTTTGCTGCATCTGCTAATGTCTTTTTCGATAGTAATGCGACTGTAATAGCTGCACTGAATACATCGCCTGCGCCAGTGGTATCCACAGGTATAATATGAACCGGATGAATCCTTTCCTCATATTCCCTGGTTACAACCAGCGCTCCGGCATCACCCATGGTTATTACTGCTTGGTTTACGCGATGTTTTAAAAGTGCCTCCCTTATCTTGGAAACATTTTCAAAAGAATTATCATCAAGGCTAAATATTACTTGCGCTTCTTGCTTATTTGGTATAATCAGGCTTACTTTTTCCAACAAACCCGTTTCTAATTTTACTGCTGGCGCTGGATTTAAAAAAACAGGCACATTATAATTATTAGCCATCGTTATTGCAAATTCAACTGTTTCAATAGGAATTTCCAGTTGAATTAATAAGGCATCGCTGTTTGCTATCATATGCTCAGCCGCCTTGATATCATCAGGCTGTAAACACCCTGATGCTCCATGGTATACCGTTACACGATTTTCCCCATTTGGATCAGTCAATATCACCGCATATGCGGTTCGTATATCCTCATAAACCACCGAATATTTGCAATCAATTTGTTCAAGAATCAGTCGCTTAATACATTCCTTTCCATAATCATCGTTTCCGGTTGCCGTGATAAAAGAAACCTCAGCACCAAGTCTGGCAGCAGCAACCGCTTGATTATACCCCTTTCCTCCCGGTTCAATAAAAAGTGATTTTCCGATTAATGTTTCACCTGGCTGGTGAAAGTGATCCACCTTAATAAAAACAGACTGACCGCTTAATCCAATTACAACTATACGGGGTTTTTTCAACTATATGTACACTCCTTTCGGGTTTAATCAACTGTAAAGCATCTGGTATTGCTTTTGAAAGGATTATCTTATTAGTATTGTTCAGGTTAAAGATGTTTAATTTTACTCTTATAGCTTGAAATCATTGAACGATTGTGCTCAGCACCACCCATCAGGTTCGAACTGCAATAAATCGGTGGATCAATTCCCTGTTCAGACAAAAAATATATGGAATTAAGAAGTATTGACTGCATTATAAATGAACTTGCAATAGTTGATACCGGACCTGCTTTTATATTTCCATCACCAATATCAACTGCCGCATCTCCTAAAGGCACACAGTTGTCAATACATATGTCTACTGCCTGATAAAGCATTTTTCCTTCACGATACCGCGGTTTCTGTGTAAAATATGCTGAAGAAGTAATACCAATCGTAGTGATACCCCTTTCAGATGCAATCTCAGCCATTTGTACAGGTACCGAATTAATTCCTGATGTTGAGACTATGACCATAATATCCGCCGATGTTATATCGTATCGTTCAAAAATTGGCTGTGCCAAGCCTTCAAGTTTTTCATACACACTGCTTTTTACAGCTCCTTCATGCAACATAAGTCCACTATCCAAAATGGGGCTCACACAAGCCAATCCGCCTGCCCTGTAAAAACAATCCAATGATACCAAATGTGAATGACCGCAACCAAAAATATAGATCATTCCTCCATTTGCAATTTTATCAGCAATAATTTTTGCGGCTTCATTTATTTTTATTGCTTGTGTCTGGTATATTTTTTTAAGCATATTATCCACAACAGAATAATATTTAGCTGATGGCATAACCATACTTGTATCCCCCATATCAATACATTATTGCTAAAACTAATAATAGCAGGACAAATTTCAACGTTAATTATAAAAGTGCATTTCATATGGTAAAAGAATTCATTTATTTAATATTCTGTTATAATTAAAGCCTATTCTATCCCAAAGCTTTATTGGATCCGGTGCGGCCAAAACCGTACCATATCCTCCATTATACGTC
>DATCLI010000227.1:0-4827 GCA_036563955.1 Clostridia bacterium
GTATTATCCCTGTTTTCCCAAATCCAGGTCCTAAGATTATACACTCTTGCCTCTGAAATAATCATCGAACTCGGAGGTGAAATAAAATGCCCGTAAGAATCCTTTACCGCTCCTTCAAGTCTCAGTATCCGGCCTTTGTAAACAACGTCGCCGTATGGGGCCGTGCTTACAAGCATTGCCCTGCCTTCCTGCGCAAGGACATAAACGGTTCGGTTTTTATAATTATTTTCGCCTGTGTCGTCAAACTGCGCAGGATCAGTCCTGCCGTCATCATCGTATATCCTTATTATCTGCGGATCTATGCTCAGCGTTTTAGGCACGTTTACAAACTCCCACTCAGGATCGCGGAACTCGGAAAATGACTGCAGCGTCACCGAGCTTAACCATTCGATACCGGAAATACGCCCGCGGTAAAGCGTAAAGCCCGTATCCTCCGCTGGTTCCTTAAGCCAGATAATGTTTGCTTTTTGCGTGCCATCGGTGTGACTGCCCGCCACAACATAGGCTTCATCATAGCTTTTAACCTGGTTAGGCTCGAGCAGCTTCCCGCCCTTGACTATTATCGAATCCGGGCCGTAGACAAACCGGGCGTTTTTATTTAACAGCGTGAGGCTGCCCCTTCCGGGCTGCACCTCGACAATTGTGTCTCCTATTACTTCGGACAGCAGGGCGCCGCCGTCCGACGCCATTTTAATAACGGTATTATTCCCCATGAGGTTTTTGCCTACCGCAAGATATATTGTTCCCTGTAAACCTTTCTGTATATCGGGTTTATAGTTTTCACTTATTTGGAGCTTGCTTGCCCCTGCTGTTTGAGGCTGCCTCCAGATGCCGTCGCTGAACTGCTGGAGCCTTGTTACGACAAGGCTGTTGTTCAGTTCGTCATAATAACCGAGCTGGGCCCTGTAAATGCCGGTTGTTTCCTGAACCTTCTTTTCGAGTGTCACTTCGCCGATTATTACATTGCTTCCACTCTTTTGCAGGAGAATCCTTACACTGTCCCCTTCTTTTATATCATCCCACGATACTCTTCTTTTCTGCCGGAAGATTGGGGTCTGCGGGGGAATCGCTATCTGTTCATATGTTCCGTCCTGCTTTTCAACAAGCAGGTTGCCGATTAACTTTGCCCTCACGCGCCCATATACGGGATAATAATTATCTGACGCGCTTATCCTTATGAGGTTTCCATCATCGTCGAGCTTAATAAATACGCTGTCTCCGGGATTAATATCATCAATAATGGCAGGTAAACCATTTTTGAAAACCGTAACATTTTCAGCCCTGAGATATGAATATGAGCGGTAATTGGACAGGCTCTCCCTGTAGGCCGGCGATGTTCCCAAACCATCCGGGAAATATAATGTCACATAGCCAAGGGCTGGATTGTTTTCTTCAATAATGCCGCTTACAATCCCTTCTTCCTGCATCAGATCGAGATTAACCTGCTCCAGCCCGGTAACAAGCCCGTTATCGACAGTAATAAACATTATTGATTCAGGTTTGATATCTTTAAGCGTTTTCAGGGAAAAATCAATGTATATATTCGCGTCTTCACTGACCGAAAGTATTTCAACAGCGCCGTATGGGACAATATTATACAAAACAGCCGGTTCGATGAGCCTTATGTCCGGAAACGGCAGCTCTAAAAGAATTTCACTGCCGATATGCCTGTTCAGTTCATCCACGGACAAGATTTTTCCTAAATAATACTCGGTTTTCGTGCTGTTTGTAACTATCGATGCATAGTATATCCGAGTGTTTTTGACAATATATATTATTTCCTGTCCTTCGCTGAATGCCGATTCATCTTTAAGAACGCCCATATCATTTACTATAGCGCCCTTCGACACGATATTTTTACTGCCGCCCGCCATCTCGTTTACCGTTCCTTCCGCCGAAGGGCTCTCGAAACGGAATTGATGCAGCTGCCCGCTGCTGTTTCTGACATCAACAACGGTAACTGTAGAATTATGGCCGCCTGTCCTGTCCGTATACTGGTTAATGCTCTCAATTGTCCCTTTAAACTTTTCAATATTGTGCTTTGGGAAAATAAAAGGGGCTGCATTCTGAATAACCTGGGCCGCCTGCTCTCTTGTTACGTTTCCCTTCGGCCTGAAATATCCGTTTCCGCTTCCGCTCATCACCCTGTTCTGGAGCAGCGCTTCTATATATGGAATGCGGTGAGGATTAGCATCCGACCAATCGCGGTAACCATTAAAAATATGCGTTTGGCTGTTTACAGGATTTATTCCAAGGACCTTTGCGAAATAGAATGCCATGTCTTCGCGCGTAACCGGGCCGTAGCGGTTAAAAGCCGGCGGCTCGAGCCGGTCTGTTTGCATTGCATCATTATATTGCTCCTGTGTGATCAAACCGTCGTTAAGCGCGAGCTGAATATATCCGTCTGCCCACATCCTTTCGGCGGGTGTTTTCCGGTCTTCCTCCTGTCTCTGCAAATCCAGCGCTTCGGCAGCCAATTGTGCTTCAGCCTCACGGCCTGCCATATTGTATGCAATAACAAGGGATTCCTCTACCGAAAGGCGTTCATTAAGCCCAAACCTCTTCTCTCCGTAGCCCTTCATGAGCTCAAGCGCTCCTGTTTCCCAGATAGCGTCTTTTGCCCATGAATTCGACTGCCTTACGTCATTATAATCAAGGTTTGCAAAAATGGCTTTTGCATCTTCCGTTCCTTCAAATATACGCACCGGTATTGAGTTTACGGCCGAGGCCGGGTATGGAATGCTTGATAAAAGCAGGAAAAGCGAAAAAAGAAAAACAAGACGCCGCAGTTCAGGTTTCCCTTTTTTTATGTAAAAGATCATAATATCACCCATTCAAAATATGATTAACATTACCGATCATTAATCCTATTATTTTTATCGGTATAAACACGCTTTAAATGAAGTGTTGAAGCAAACCATCGTTCCACTATTTATGTAATCCGGCTGTAATAATACGGTAAAAAATAAAGCCCTGAAAAAAGGTGTAAACCTGTTTCAGGGACATTTTTTCCTTTGCTTAATACCTGATTTTTCAAGAATACAAAATAAAACCGTCCTGAGTGCAGGCAGGTGCTGCGTCAGAACTGAAAATTTAAGGTTAATGCTTCGGAGAAAGAATTCTTCCCACGCCTATAAATAAACATATAATGCCCGCTACAATAAATATTATCGGGAATCCGTATTTATCGAAAAATGAATCTACTATTATTGTCTTCGGATCATCCTCCAAATAAATGATATTGACCTTATCGCCTACGGAATGGGCAGGACGATTGGTAGACTTATTAAGAGTAACGCTGACAGTGTCTCCCGCAAGTGTTTTAAATGTAACCTCAGGCGTATAGCTGGTCGAATTGCTTGATTTGCTTACTTTGACGTTACTAACCTGTGCCGCGACAGATATACCCCTGTTAGCCATTTTTACAGTCTTAGACAGCATGCTTATACCTATTATCAGAAATAAGATGCCAAATAAAGAAAATAATATAATAGTACCCTTTGGCCCTAAATTATAACGTGTCCGTGTTCTTATTCTTACCATATTTTTATACCTCCATGGTAAAATTTACAATCATTATAAACGAAGCAGAACACCGGCCCGTCCAAAAGCAATTTTTTCCGCTTATAAACGGTTTTGATGCTATCAATATTCTATTAGCTTGATGACTGAACAAATAGTGTAAATATGCTTAATTTTAGTTCAAAAAATATCATGTTTAAGTGAAAATGCGTTTATTAATATGAGTGAAACAACCAGCCAATAACTTTTGACTGCTGAAATTCAGCCGGCATTTTTATTATATTCATTGAACCGATAAAAGGAATGATATACGAACATATGACAAACACAACCACGCAGCCGATAATGGCGCCCAGCGCAAGACCTATCGTTTTATTTGTCGTGCTCAGAAAATTGCTTTGTGATATAAGGGAATTAACAAGCATTCCAACAATTGCAACCACCAGCCTGACAACAATAAATACTGCGATTATTGATATCACTTTTAACACCGAAAAAACGAGGACATCGGTTATGGACGTAAGAGCATTGCTTATCGCGCCGGAGACTGACGCTAAAGGATTAACATTTTGGAACATCTGGCCGAACATAGTATTATCCTGCAGAAATTTTTGCAGCTCAGGAATCTGTTCAAGTACCTGAGCATTGTTTTTAATTGCGGATAAATCAAGCGACTGGCTGAATGCAGGGATACTAATGCCGGAATACAGATTCTTCAGGCTTTCGGTAATTGATTCGGTGATCCTCGTGTTTTTCATAATAAAAAGTGCGACATGCTCAGAAAACAGAACAGCACAAACAACAGCAGCAACATAACCAACCAAACTGAACAATGCGCCGATAAGCCCCCTGACATACCCAATAAATGCGCTTAAAAATACTATCCCGATAATTGTATAATCAACCCAGTTAAGCCCAAGTTTAAAAATCCAATCCGAACCTATGATGCAAATCAGTAAAACCAGCAGCATTATAAGAGGAATTTTTTCGGTTCCGGTACGTTTTCTGCGAGAGAACCCATATTCGTTTTGCTGCATATGTAACCTCCGGCATAACATTTTTTGTTAGATCAAATATATCATGTTTTTTTTTATGATTCAATCCTTCATATTTCCCGGATTAAACGTCAAAATTAGAAAAAAAAAGGGCAACTGCCCTTCCTCCTAAAAATGTCTCTCTTTATTTATTTTAATAAAGTCGTAAAATTCATCACAACAAACAACAGAACGGAAATTATCAAAACGCTGATGGCAAAAGACCTTTTTTTTAATAACATAGCTAATTTCTCCCTTCAAAACATTATTA
>DATCLI010000228.1:0-10142 GCA_036563955.1 Clostridia bacterium
GGACGGGGTTTATGTGTCCGACAACTATGATACCTCCGATCATAAAATAGAAATTGAAGTCGTATCCGCGCTGAGTGCCGTTCAAATCCATGGGAGATAAATCATTTTTTCACATCTCTTTTTTTTCTGCATATAAATGACTATTAGTACATCCATGGAGTGATTACTTTGCCTTACAGCAACAAGCTTAGTTCTGTCCAGTTGGCAATCATAGCGGCTGTCTTTACGGTAATAGGCGATTTTATCGCGCTTATGGCCGCTCTGGCTGCTTTTAACGAAGAACAGCAGAGTCAGGAAAAGCGTAAAATAATATTTCCTGAAAAATAAAAATATATTTTGTCTTATAATGCTCAAAAATAAGCGGGTTTTGAATAAGAGAATCTGTTGCAATTGGAAAAAAAACTTGCAACATGATGAATTTGGAAATATAATGTTTGTAATAATTATACAGAAGGAGGTACTTTCGAGTGAGTAACCAAATTCGAATTTTAGTAGCCGATGATAATATTGAATTCGGTGAGATTGTATGTGATTATTTGTCTAACAGCGATGATATTGAAGTAATCGGCAGGGCGGAAGATGGGTTGGAAGCCGTACATTTAATTGATGAACTGAACCCTGATATTGTTATTCTCGATATTATTATGCCGCACATGGATGGTTTGGCTGTTCTTGAGCATTACTACAAGGTTCCGGCTTCCGAAAAACCAATGTTTATTATTCTGTCCGCCGTCGGCCAGGATAAAATTACTCAGCAGGCTGTAAGTCTTGGTGCGGAATATTATATTGTAAAGCCGTTTGATCTTGAAATACTGGTTGAGAGGATACGCCAGCTCAAAAAAGGAGATGTTCTTATAAACCGCTCGGACAGCATAAAGACATCTCAAAAAACGAGGGGAGTTAAACCATCCAGCCTGGAAAACCGGATAACGCAAATAATGCGGGATGTTGGCGTTCCCGCGCATATTAAAGGTTATCAGTACATGCGGGATGCTGTTATGCTCGTTATTGAAGATATTGAATTAATAAGTTCGGTAACAAAAAGGCTCTATCCCGAGCTTGCCCGCAGATACAGAACTACGCCGAGCAGGGTCGAAAGGGCTATACGTCACGCGATTGAAGTTGCGTGGACCAGGGGCCAGGTAGATACAATTCATGAACTGTTCGGATATACTATCAATACTAAAAAAGGAAAACCGACAAACTCGGAATTTATTGCAATGATTGCGGATAAACTTCGCCTTGAAACCAAAGTCAGCTAAATCTTTCCGGCATAACTAACAACAAAAAACAGGATATATATCTGCCGCCTGTCAGAGGTGGAGCACATCTTTATCCGCATTATATTTTTTGCGGTAAGCGATTGGTGGAATGCCATTGATCTGCTTGAACAATCTCGTAAAATATGACAGCGTGTCGATACCGATTGCTGCTGCAACTTCCGAAACCGGCATCGAAGTTGTCAGCAGCAATTCCTCTGCCTGGCGTATGCGAAGCAGATTGTGAAAAACTGTATAATTAAGGCCTGTTAACTTTTCAAAAAAGCGGCTGAAATGAGAATAGCTCATTCCGACAGTACGGCTCGCTTCCTGCATACTTATCTTCTTTTCCGGATGTGCCAGTATTTCGTTAATAAGTGAATTCAATGTTATGATATCGGAATAAGCCGCACTATTTACATCGATTGCAAGCATTCCATCTCTTAACATCAATGAAATCAGCTGAAGACATAAGCTGTTTATGTTAAATGATATATAAATTTTTTCATCAGGAAAATCATTGTTTTTGTCGGAAAAACTGTCCCGGATATGACATAACCGTCTTATAGAGTCAAGTATCCGGCATATTTCATCCGAAGGTTCCAGTTGAAAATAATCGCCCTGGCCACTTGCTGCCCTGAGCATGTATCTGTTGTTGAACAGGCTTGATGAGTTACGCAGAAACTGGTGGTCAAACTGGATAACCACATCCTCCACGTCTGTTATGTTGTTAAGCCCATGCACGGCAAGCGGAGGGATGAAAAACAATGAAAAGTCCCCCACTTCATATCTTTTATCGTTCAGGATTTCGTATCGTTTTCCCCGGATGATATATGAGATTTCATAGTAGGAATGGCAATGCCTTGCAACTTTCCCGTCAGGCCCGTCGGTATAGGTATGACAACTAAGAAGAGTATGCGCCGGAACCTCTTCATTTTGAAAAGTATTCTGAAAAAACATCAACCGGCTCTCCTTTACTCAAACCATTATTAAATCCAGCTTTAAGGTTATCATTGTTCGTATGTATTGGCAAGCAAAATTAGTAAAAAAGCAAAAAAAGATAAAAAAGAAGCAAAGTATTGAGTTGTGCAAAAATGCTTAATGTTATAATTTTAAGATGCCAGGATGTGTGAGGTGAAAAAATGTCAAATCCGTATTTGCCAAAATGGGAGTATATACCGGACGGCGAGCCCAGAGTATTTAATAGCAGGGTTTATATATACGGTTCGCATGACAGGGTAGCTTCCGAAGACTTTTGCGATTTTAAGCTGAAGGTATGGTCGGCTTCCGTTGACAATCTTAACGACTGGGTTTGTCACGGGGATGCATTCCACACAAGGCCGGATCGGGATCACAGATCCGACACGTCCGACTGGACGGACTATGAGCTGTACGCGCCTGATGTGGTTGAAAAGGATGGAAAGTATTATTTATATGCCTATATTATCCATTCCAAAGGGTGTGTAGCGTTCAGCGACCATCCTGAAGGCCCCTTCAGGCTGATTTCACAGTATAAGGTCCCGGATGAGGATGTGAAGGATTTACAGGAAGGTGTTTTCATTGATCCGGGAGTATTGGTGGATGACGACGGGTCGGTGTACATATACTGCGGGTATAAGCATTCGTTTATGGCACAACTGAATCCCTCCAACATGTATGAGGTGATGCCGGGAACATATAAGAAAGACATTATACCGGCCAGTGAACCCTTTGAATTTTTTGAGGCCTGTTCACCGAGGAAGGTGGGCGATACCTATTACCTGATATACTCTCCAAAATGCAGCAGCAAACTGGTCTACGCCACCAGCAAAAGTCCGCGGGGTCCCTTTGAGTATAGAGGAGTTATTATCGACAACGGTATCGATTATCCCGCGGGCAATAATCACGGCTCAATCGTTAAGATTAAGGATCAATGGTATGTTTTCTATCATCGGACGACAAACAATACCATTATGTCAAGAAGAGGCTGTGTTGAGAGGATAGAGATACTAAGCGACGGCACTATCCCGCAGGTGGAAATGACATCATTGGGCTTTGAAGAAAGCCTGTCCCCATATAAGGAAACTGCAGCGGAGATTGCCTGCGTCCTGAAGGGCGGATGTTTCATTACGGAGAAAAATGTAATGGAACGGCCTGTCATTAACATATTGCCGGGATGCGTTATCGGCTATAAATATTTCGACTTTGGAAAGGATTATTCATGCACAAGTATGAAGCTTTTTGTTAAAATCTGCGGACGGGGCCAGCCGGGAATCATACGGGTAAAATTGGACAGCGAAGACGGCCCGGAGATCGGACACGGTGAAATTACCAGGGACAGCGGCATCATACAGATACGACTTCCAAATGTGACCGGACGCCATGCAATTTTCTTTACCTTTGAATCGGGACGGAGGGGTTGGATAAAGGACTGCTTTGAAAGCAGAGAGCTATGTCAGTTGGTTAGTTTTGTATTCTGTAAATAGGTTTTGGTACTAACTGCCTGGAACAGAGCGTAACAGCTTATGAACAAAACATTGCAGCATTCCTTCTGAAACAGGTATTACGCTTTACGACAACTGCTGGGATTCCGCACCTGATATCCCGCATCTTAAAGTGAACAGTGCGGCCGCTGTTTTCGGGACGGCTGTGCAAGCTGCTCAGGAGACTGTGGAGGCGGAGCCTGCAAAAGAGGTGCCCGCGTTTGACCCGAGCGGAGTATATCACGCATATATGGGTATCCAGTCCGAAAGCTTCATTTTCCGCAATCAGTGGGATGACAGCAGCTTTGGCCCAAATGGAACCGAGTGGGAAAAGCATGATATAGGCAATAATTTCAATGGATTAACCGGATGGGACGGCCCGGCAGCAGTGAAGTACGAAGGAAAGTTCACTGATTGCGAGATCAGGGGCAATGGTACATATCAGGTAAGTCTGACGGATTTTGATTTTGGAAACGACAAAAAGTTTAACCTGTTGTATTTATCGACGGATATCCCGCTTGAAGGAAATCCTGTAAAGTTCACGGACGTAAAAGTTAAAATGAACGGCAGCACCAGGTACACGTTCGATCAGGGGATCGTTCAGGGAATCGATACGGATGATGACAAGGATTTCTATGAGGTTCACTGTATTAATATATGGAATAAAGATCTGTTAGGCGGGGAAGAAGGCCTGTTCAGCTATGCAATGCCCACTGATTCAATAGTTCTGGAGTTTACCGTCAGCGGATTCGCGTATGATAAAGCGGAAGAAGGTGCGGAAAGCGCGGAAACAGTTTCGGCTGAAACGACTCAGCCTGCAGAAGGGCTTAAGGATGGGGGCAGCGGAAACATCATCCTCGTGGCAGTGCTGGCAGCCGTTGTTCTTGCAGCCGCCGCAGCCGCAATAATATTAATTGCCAGAAACAGAACACAGAAGAAGTAAACTGCGGATCGTTACCTGTAAGTTATCGGAGGAAGCACAATGTCTAATGTTAAAACCGCTGCAGCTTACGGTACATTCAGATACACGATTTCCGTGTTTCTGGAAAGAGTATTGCAGTTTATCGCTATAGTGAATATGATTGTTCTGTTTATACCGGGCTTAAATCCTGCGCGCATTTCGGGTATTATTGGGAAAAACGTATCATTATTCACCTGCGGTATATCGTGGAGCGTGCTTACACAGAATATGGGCCGGGCATTTAATCAGGGATGGATCAGCAGAACCGCTATGGCCGTTGTTTTCGGGTCGGGAATAATCACGATAATTGCCGTGTTATTTGTTTTGATAAACGTGTTTATGATGCTCGGAAATCTGAAACTGAAAAATAAAGGCGTATATAGAAAAATGGTTAATGAATATAAACAGTATGATCCTGAGGAGCTTGTCCATAACTGGTACCTGGAAGAAGCAAAACGGGCTTATGAATTTGAACTGCAAAGAAGCGGCGCAAAATAGTCCGCTGCGCAGAAACCGAAAAATCGCAGTAAAACTGCAGGGCCTGAGGACTGCTTGATAAGTTGTGTTAAACCGGCTTCTCATATAAATCCGGTATAGGCTGAGTATAAGCTGAAGAGCGGTGCGGCGGCGGCCTGGAACAGGAGGGGTATTATGTGCGGAACAACGGGTTTTATTGTCCATGCGGTTCGAAAAATCTCAGTTATGCTGCTTATTGCATTGATCGGTACGTCATTACATGGTTGTCAGGCAAAAACCGGAAAACAGCGCGAAAAGAAAAGGATGCGCAGGGAATTGACGTCACTTGAGCTTGTAAAGCTGATGGGAAACGGCATTAATCTCGGAAATACGATGGAAGCGTACGGCCGCCAGCATTTGGGAACCGATGCCGCCGTAAGCAAATATGAAACATTCTGGGGACAGCCTGTAACAACCCGGGAAATGATAAGCGGCATGAAGGCTGCCGGATTCAATACGCTGCGGATACCGGTGGCATGGACGAATACAATGAAATTTGAAAGCGGTGACTATAATATCAGGAAAGACTACCTTGACCGTGTGGAAGAGATTATAAACTATGCATTGGATGAAGACATGTATGTCATTGTCAATGATCACTGGGACGGCGGATGGTACGGCATGTTCGGCTCAGCATCGCAGGAGACCCGCGGCAGGGCGATGGATATTTATGTATCCATGTGGAAACAGATCGCGGAAAGATATAAGAATTATGGCGACCATCTTATCTTTGAAGCGGCAAATGAAGAACTTGGCGACAGATTTAATGATATCGATCTATGCCCGGACGGAAATACCCTGTCGAAGGATGAATGCTATGAGCTGCTGACAAAGGTTACACAGGCGTTTATTGATACTGTAAGAAGCACCGGGGGCAACAATAAGCATCGCTTCCTGCTGATCCCCGGTTATAATACCGATATTACGGCTACGAATGATCCCAGGTTCAAAATGCCCGTTGACAGCGCTAAAAACAAGCTGCTGCTCTCAGTGCACTATTACACACCCTGGGGATACTGCGGAAACCCAAGCCTTAACAAATGGGGCTCGGAAAAGGATTACAGGGAACAGAACGACCTGCTTGCAATGATGGAAAAATTCACGGGGATGGGATATGGAGTGGTGATCGGAGAATATTCCGTCGCATTTAATAAAGACGGTTCTTTGAAAAACAATATATGCGACTTCCTGGAAAATTTTCTGAACAACTGCGATCTATATGGTTACTGCCCCGTGCTTTGGGATTGCAACGGCCTGTATAACAAACAGGAGTGTGCCATCCCTTATGAAGAGGTGGCGCAGCTATATAAAAGCAGGAGTTATGACGCACAGCAGGATTCGACAGATGAGGAGATACGCAGTCAGGCACGGCAGGCTATAGCCGAGGCATATGAAAAAGCCAGCGCTGCAAAAACCGATGAAGCGCCGGCGGATTCCTCCATTGCATGGATTATGTTCAACAGCGGTGATTGGGCTTTGATGTACAGTGTTGGAGACAAATATAACCCGGATGCGAAAACGGAAGGAATAAAAACGACGGATGCAGTGATAACCGGTCCGGGAACTTATACCGTGTCGCTTGATTTCACCGGGACTATGGACGGATATGCCAAAGGGACAGCATTTTCCGCACTGGGTGTAAGTAACGGGGAGACTTTGTACCCCGGCTATTTTATTGAAATCAAAGAGATTCTTGTCAACGGAGAGCCTTATGAACTGGAAGGAAAACCGTATACCACAAGTGATGACGGAGTATGCACAAGGGTAAACCTTTATAATGTGTGGGTATCGAAAATACCGAAAGAAGCGCGTACGAGGGACGGCGATCTTACGGAAGCAACTGCGATTCTGCTGGATAACGAACAGCTGGGCCGGATTGAAACACTGAGTATTACCTTTGAATACGGCCCGTAACAATATTTTTCTTTCTCCAACGGCTTGATGTATAGAAAAACTAAAGCGGACATAAAGATAAAAAACCGCTTCCTTTTTTATTGTTCAAAAATTAATGTCTAAATAATAAAAACCCCCGTTATTTTTTTAACAAAAACTTTCTATAATATTGCAAAGACGTCCCAATTAAGTTATAATTCTAAATAATTGCAATCAATAGAGTTTTTATAATGCGGGAATATGGTCTTTAAACAGGTTTTAGCGTAAAAATGACTTCCGGTGAAACAGACCCTTGTCTAAAGTAATTCGTTATAGTTTCGTATACGGATGTTTCTGTGACACCCATGTCAATCAAGGGTGCGGATGCTTTCGCTAAAGCTCCGGGCCTATTGCCGGTGACCTATTATTGTTGTAATAAAATATAGAATATGAGGTGTGGTACGATGGCAACGATGGATAAGATTAACGACCTCTATGCCAGAAAGCGAAAAGCGGAGCTTGGAGGCGGAGAGGAACGTATTGAAAAACAGCATGCCTCCGGTAAAAAAACAGCGCGGGAAAGAATTCTAATGCTTATGGATCCGAACAGCTTTGTTGAAATGGATGCATTTGTTGAAACAAGAAGCATTGAATTCGGTATGCAAAAAAAGAAAATTCCTGGAGATGGTGTTGTTACCGGATACGGTACCGTTAATGGACGTCTTGTGTATATATCGTCACAGGATTTTACCGTTATCGGCGGTTCTCTCGGTGAAATGCATGCGGCGAAAATCACCAAGGTTATGGATATGGCCGTTAAAATGGGAGCTCCGTTTATCAGTATTAACGATTCCGGTGGAGCAAGGATAGAAGAAGGGATTGACGCCCTTAAAGGGTTTGGAGAAATATTCTATAGAAACACAATCGCTTCCGGGGTGATACCGCAGATTTCGGTTATTATGGGCCCATGTGCGGGCGGGGCGGTATATTCCCCGGCTATAACCGATTTTGTATTTATGGTCGAAAAGACAAGCCAGATGTTTATTACCGGGCCCCAGGTGATTAAAGCGGTAACAGGTGAAGACGTCACATTTGAAGAGCTTGGCGGAGCCGCAGCCCATAATACGACAAGCGGGGTTGCGCATTTTAAAAGCGCTTCAGAAGAAGACTGCATAAGGGATATAAAAAGGCTTTTAAGCTTTCTTCCCGACAACAACCTTTCCGACAGCGAACTTATTGACTGCACCGATGATGTAAACCGCCTTTCCGATGAATTGAACGCTATAATACCCGATGAGCCGAACAGGCCGTATGATATGAAAAAAGTTGTAACGACGGTTCTTGACAACTACGATTTCCTTGAAGTGCATGAAGGTTTTGCTAAAAACATCATAGTCGGGTTTGGGCGTGTTAACGGCCGGACGGTAGGAATTATTGCAAATCAGCCGCAGGTAAACGCCGGAGTGCTCGATGTTAATTCTTCCGACAAGGCGGCCAGGTTTGTCCGTTTTTGTGATGCGTTCAATATCCCATTGGTTACGTTTACCGATGTTCCCGGATATCTTCCCGGCGTTGAACAGGAACACAGCGGTATAATCCGGCACGGAGCAAAACTGTTGTATGCGTTTTCAGAGGCAACCGTTCCTAAAATTAATATTATTGTAAGAAAGGCATACGGTGGGGCATATATCGCAATGAACAGCAAGCACCTTGGAGCGGATATCGTTTTTGCGTGGCCTTCCGCTGAAATTGCCGTAATGGGGCCGGAAGGCGCCGCAAATATCATATTCAGAAAAGATATAGCAAGTTCCGATGATCCGATTTCATTCCGCGAAGAAAAAATTCGTGAATACAGAGAAAAATTCTCAAATCCTTATATAGCTGCTTCAAGAGGGTATGTCGACGATGTTATCGAACCGGCGGCCACGAGGATTCGTGTTGCCGGCGCGCTTGAGATGCTTACAAGCAAAAGGGAAGCAAGGCCTTCGAAAAAGCACGGGAATATTCCGCTGTGATTATGGTTTTAGCAATACAATAGGATTCACCAACATAATGAAAAAATACTGGAGGTATAATCGTGATGAGAAAGTTTGTAATAAACGTAAATGGAAACAGGTATGAGGTAGAGGTTGAAGAGGTTGGCGGTTCCGTTAATGCGGTTCAGCCCGCCGCGGCGCCGGTGCAGGCGGCCCCGGCAGAGCCTGCGCAGCCTGTTCAAAAGGCTGAAGCTCCTGCAGCTCCCAAACCGGCAGCTAATTCATCGGCGCCGGCAGGTGCTGTGAAAATTACAGCCCCTATGCCAGGGACAATACTTGACATTAAGGTAAAAACCGGCGATCAGGTGAAAAAGGGAGATATACTTTTAATACTTGAAGCTATGAAGATGGAAAACGAAATCGTATCCCCGCAGGATGGAGTTATAGCTTCGGTAAACACGTCGAAGGGAGCATCAGTGAACAGCGGAGATCTGCTTCTTTCCATTAATGGTTAATAAAAATCTGCTGTATAAGGAGGCTATAGCAATGGGAGTAAAAATAACCGACACAACCCTCAGGGATGCGCATCAATCATTACTTGCCACAAGGATGAAAATTGAGCACATGCTGCCTGTAATAGAAAAAATCGACAAGGTTGGGTATCATTCTTTGGAATGTTGGGGCGGAGCCACATTTGACTCATGCCTTAGATTTCTGAATGAAGATCCGTGGGAAAGGCTTCGCAAAATCAGAGCCGCGGCGAAGAAAACAAAGCTGCAGATGCTGCTGAGAGGCCAGAATATTTTAGGGTATAAGCATTACGCTGACGATGTGGTTGAATATTTTGTTCAAAAAGCCGTGGCAAATGGTATTGATATAATAAGAATTTTTGACGCTCTGAACGATCCGAGAAACCTTGAAGTTGCGATGAAAGCGACAAAGAAAGAAGGCGGCCATGCCCAGGGCGCGTTTTGCTATACGATAAGCCCGTTCCATGATTTGGAGCAGTTTGTCAAGGATGCAAAGATTATGGTCGAAGCGGGCGCCGATTCGATATGCATTAAGGATATGGCGGGTCTGTTAACCCCGTATACGG
>DATCLI010000229.1:0-8294 GCA_036563955.1 Clostridia bacterium
GCCGAGTGCGGAGCATTTGTTCGGCACGGATCAGTATGGCAGAGATTTGTTTGCCAGAGTTATTTACGGCGGTCGTATCTCTTTGTTTGCCGGATTGATTACCCTTGCCATTTCCTTTTTCTTTGGCTGTCTGTTCGGCGGTATCGCAGGCTATTTCGGCGGGAAAGCAGACTACATTATTATGCGCATGGTGGACATGTTTATGGCGATTCCATCCATGCTCATGGCTATGGCAATTGTTGCCGCGCTGGGACAGGGAGTATTCAAAATGCTTATTGCACTTAGCGTGGGTCAAATCCCAAGATTTACCCGTGTGGTACGCTCCTCAATTTTAACTTTGCGAAATCTCGAATTTATTGAGGCAGCAAAATGCTGCGGCACAAGCTCAGCCCGTATCATTATAAAGCATATATTACCAAATGGCATGGGCCCCGTAATTGTAGCCGCCACTCTCAGTCTTGGCTCTGTCATCCTCGACATAGCAGCTTTGGGATTTTTGGGCATTGGTATATCTTCTCCCACACCGGAATGGGGTACTATTTTATCTGAGAATAAGGCAAATATTCGCTATTATCCCTATTTGGGATATATACCTGGCGCATTTATCGGTATATCTGTTATGGCAATAAATTTCATCGGTGATGGTCTCAGAGACGCTCTGGATCCAAAAACAAAGAATTAGCAGGTGAATGCTCATGAGTAAACTGTTGGAAATTAATGATTTATATGTACAGTATAATACAGACGAAGCTGTGGTTTACGCCTTAAATGGGATCAACCTGTCAATTGATCACGGCGAAACTTTGGGATTGGTTGGAGAAACGGGCGCGGGGAAAACTACTTTAGCTTACAGTATTATGGGATTGCTGCCAAAAAATGTCGGGAAAATCACAAGAGGGACAATATTATACAATGACGTAAATATTCTTAATGCCTCTGTCACCGAAATGATTGCACTGCGAGGACATAGGATTTCAATGATTTTTCAGGATCCAATGACCAGCCTGAACCCTGTTATAAAGGTTGGCGATCAAATTCGTGAAGTGCTTGACCTGCACTTTCCAAAAATGACTTCAACAGAGAAGGACCGGCGGGTTGATGAATTGTTGGAGCTTGTGGGTATTCCCGCGTTCAGGAAGAATGAGTATCCGCACCAGTTTTCGGGCGGAATGAAGCAGAGGATTGTTATTGCCATGGCTCTTATAGCAGAGCCGGAACTATTTTTGGCCGACGAACCTACCACGGCATTGGATGTTACTATTCAGTCCCAAATTCTTGAACTGATAAGACAGCTTAAGGAGAAATTTAACTCCGCAATGCTTCTTATTACGCACGATCTGGGTGTTGTAGCGGAAACCTGTGATAAAGTGGCAACTATCTATGCCGGTGAAATCATTGAATACGGCTCTGTAAAGGATGTGTACAGCCGTAAAAACAACCATCCTTATACAGAAGGGTTGTTTGGATGCATCCCTGACCTAAATACAAATGTGAATCGTTTGACTCCTATTCACGGCACGATGGTAGACCCTACAGATTTACCGGATGGGTGTAAGTTTTCTCCAAGATGCAAATATTGCATGGATATCTGCAAAAAGGAGATCCCTCCCGTATACACTGTAGGCGATCGGCAGATAAAATGCCATCGTTATAAGGAAGGGAGGCTGGAATAACTATGGATACACCATTAATCGAAGCTGTGAACCTGAAGAAGTACTTTAACGTTCAAAAAGGTATTCTCCATGCGGTAGATAATGTAAACTTCAAAATAAGAAAAGGTGAAACTCTCGGTGTAGTAGGCGAATCCGGATGCGGCAAATCCACTCTCGGCAGAACAATAATGCGTCTTATTGAGGCAACTGACGGTAAAGTGCTCTATGATGGAGAGAACATCTTCGACAAAAACAAGAGGCAGATGAAAATCCTCCGCACGAAAATGCAAATGATTTTCCAGGATCCCTATACCTCACTAAATCCTCGCTTGACCATTAGCGATATTATTATCGAGCCGATGAAGGTAACCGGGGTAATAAAAGACAAGTCAGAGCGTAAGCAAAGAACAATAGAGCTGATGGAACGCTGCGGTATACCACAGCGGTATTTAAACACCTATCCCCATGAGCTTGACGGCGGCCGCCGCCAGCGTGTGGGCTTAGCTCGTGCCCTGGCCGTTAACCCGGACTTCCTGGTATGCGATGAGCCAGTATCTGCCCTCGACGTATCTATTCAGGCTCAGATTTTGAATTTGCTGATGGATATGCAGGATGAGCGGGGGCTGACCTACATGTTTATAACGCATGACTTGTGTGTTGTGCGTCACATAAGTAATAACATTATGGTTATGTATATGGGCGAAGTTGTTGAGTATGCTTATCGCGACGAACTGTTCCAACATCCGCTTCACCCCTACACTGCGGCACTGCTTTCGGCAATTCCTGCAATAGAATTGAATAAAACCAAGCGTAGAGAACTTATAAAGGGAGAGGTTGCGAATCCAATAAATCCCGCACCAGGATGCAGATTTGCCCCGCGCTGCCCCTATGCGACAGAGGTATGCAAGGAGCCCCAAAAACTGAGAGAAGTATCCAGCGGCCATTTTGTGGCCTGCCATTTGAATCAATGAAAAACGAAAACAATCATTTGAAATAAGGGGATAATATGAACGTATATGATAGATTAAAAGAGTTAAATATTGAGTTAAATCCGGCGCCTGTGCCGGTAGGAGAGTTTGAGCATGTAAGACGGGTCGGCAATCTGCTGTATGTATCCGGGCAGGGAAGTTTTTATGCGCAGGAATGGATTAAGGGAAAGGCCGGCTTAGAAGTGAGTATTGAAGACGCACAGCGCGGCGCCAGATATTGCGTGTTGAACACCCTGTCAGTGCTGCAGGATTACTTGGGCGACTTGAATAGAATTAAAAAAGTGGTCAAGATTCTCGGCTTTGTAAACTGTACTCCAGACTTTAACGAGGAACCAAAGGTTTTGAACGGAGCTTCCAAAACCCTTATTGAAATTTTTGGCGAAGCCGGCAGGCACGCCCGATCCGCTATTGGCAGTAATAATCTGCCCATGAATATTGTTTGCGAGATAGAATCAATTTTTGAAATTTATGAATAAAAGCTTTATGACAGACTTCGAGGAGTGAATTTAAATGGCGGTTAAAAAGAAGGGGAATGCGGATTTTTTACTTTGTGACAGTTGCGGAAGAGAAACTGACATATTTGAAAAGGTAAACCTGTGTCCGCATTGCGGTGGTCTGTTGGAAGTTCACTACGATATAAAAGCATTGAAGCAGTCAGCCCATGTTTTTAAAGAATATCGGAGAGACTCCATTTGGCGCTATCGGGATTTCTTTCCCGGAGTGGAGGATAATAACATTGTTTCTCTGGGAGAAGGCGGAACACCCCTGACCAAGTCCATACATATTGGGCCAAAATTGGGGATTCAAAATTTGTATTTTAAGAATGATACGATTATGCCTACCGGAAGCTTCAAGGACAGGGGTTTTTCTCTCGCAGTGAGTTATGCAAAGGAGATTGGCGTTAAAAAAGGCTTTACCTACAGCTCGGGCAATGCAGGAGTATCATTTGCGGCCTATTCAAGCCGCGGAGGCTTAAATTCCATGATACTCGTCGAGTATCTGGCGAATGAAGTAAAAAAAACCATGATCCGTTTTCACAGTGACAAAGTGGCTGTTATGGAGTTTGAAAACTTCCAACAGGTTACCAAAATGCTGGAATATGCAGTAAAGGAGTTGGGTCTGTACCAATTTGTTAACTTTATTAACCCAATACGCCACGAAGCAATGAAAACCTATGCCTATGAAATTTATGGGGAGCTTAACCGTGTTCCGGACGTTATGATTCATCCGGTAGGCACAGGCGGCGGACTTTGGGGCGCGTGGAAAGGGTATAACGAGTTGTGTGCTCTGGGTGTTACGGATCGGCTCCCTCGCATGATAGGTGTACAGCCTGAGTGTGTGGCATGGATTAAGCAGGCTATTTTGAAAAACGCGAAATATGGTGAAGCTTACGGTGACAGTGAAAAAACTATAGCCCAGAGTATTTGCGGAAACGCTCCCATTCAGGATGGGCGAAGACTGATTTCCGCGATAGTTGATTCTGGTGGAACAGCTGTAGGTGTCAGCGACGAGGAAATCCTTGAGGCTATGTTGGAACTGGCTGGCGAGGGGATAAGTGCCGAGCCGGCATCTGCCTCATCCGTAGCAGCTTTTAAAAAGCTTGTTGAGGGCGGAAAAATAAACAGCCGCGATACCGTTGTATGCATTATCACAGCTACCGGGCTTAAGCAGGCTTCTGCGGTAGCTCTGGCGGCAGGAGTACCAACTTACCATATGACAGCATCCCCGGATGGTATATTGGCAACAAGCAAGAAGTTCCTGGAGAATTAATACCGGCATTTTTATTTTTTTAATAAGTATTTTATGGTATACTTCTTAATAATAAAACTATTAAGGAGAAAAGAAATGAAGAGTATAGAAAGTGAAAAGGAAATGCTGTGCCAAATTATCAAGGGTATTGCCAAACAGTTTGGCGATAAGTGCGAGGTTGTTCTTCATGATCTGTCAAAGCCTTTTGATAGAACAATTGTAGCTATTGAAAATGGTCATGTAACAGGTCGTAAAGTTGGTGGATGCAGCACAGGCGAAGGATTGGAATTATTACGGGGTGGAGGTGTTATAAAAGACAGATACAGCTATCTTACTCAAACGAAGGATGGAAAAACTCTGCGCTCTACTTCCATATATCTAAAAGACGATGACGGAAAACTTATTGGCTCAATCTGCGTCAATTATGACATTTCCAATTTTATAATGGCGAAAAAAACCATAGAAGACATTGTAATTTGTAATGATGATTCAAGCGCCAGCTACGAAGAAATCATTAACACAGACGTTAACGAACTGCTGGAAGACTTAATCCAGAAGTCTATTCAGTATGTCGGAAAGCCTGTTACCATGATGACAAGAGATGATAAGATAAAAGGAATAAAATTTCTTTATGATAAAGGTGCATTTTTAATCAAAAAATCCAGTGACCGCATTGCCGAAGTATACAATTTTTCTCGTTTCACATTGTACAGTTATCTTAACCTATGCCAGGATAACGGCGAACCGAATGGAACCGTGGTAGAATCCTCTGTTGATGTCGCAGCGGATAAATGTAACGAGAGTGAAGAACAATCCTGTAATGAGAAAAAATCCTGTAATGATGAGAAATCCTGTAATGAGGAACAACCCGTATTGCACTTTAACGGATCTTGAAAAAAGAAGATTCCTACATATTTCGAACACCGTAGAGGAAACATTCGGACGGACCATTCAAGTGAGGGCTGTCCATTATATTGTACAATAGCTATTCAAAAGTTAGCGATTGTTTCGTTTCATGATAATTCGCCGATGTTTAGGATTTCATTAAGACTTTTGTAAGGCAGTGAAAAAGACATTCCGTTCAGGTAATTCAGAATCGATGCGTCCGTAACGAACGAAAACGTTAAGCCTGTACTCCAAAGAAGCTGCCGCTTAAAGCCGTATTTGCGGTTAATTGAGTTTTTGCCGTATTTCCCGTCGCCGAGCACGGGATATCCTATATGGGCAAGATGAGCCCTTATTTGATGTGTTCTCCCGGTTATTAATTCCACTTCGAGAAGAGACAGTTCGCCCGTCGTTTCAAGCAGCCTGCAGTTTGTTTTTATTTGGACGGCTCCGGCTCTTTTTTTATCATAAATTTTAACGATACTGTTTTCGGAGTCTTTTATCAAAAAGCCTTCCAGCTCCATATAAGGCTTTTTCGGGCAGCCATAAACAACGCAGACATACTTTTTCGCTATTTCCCTGTTTTTAAATTTATAAATTAAAATTTCAAGGGAAGACCGGTTTTTTGCAAAAAGCAGGAGTCCTCCGGTATTCCGGTCGAGTCTGTGGCACGGTGACGGAAATCCCTCTTGCAGCGTGCCTTTGCCGGAATCGGAATAAAGCTGTGCCAGGTATTTTTCAACGGAAGGCTCCGAAGCGCTTATAACCGCTATCCCTCTGGGCTTATTAACAACCACGATATTGCGGTCTTCGTAAATTAACGGAATAATCAGATCCTCCTGGCACGGTTCGAGCGCGTCGTCAGGCAGATACAGTTCCACTCTGTCCCCGGCAAAAATAATATGGTCTTGTTTTACCCGGATCCCATTAACCTTTACATCGCGCTTTCGAAATGTTTTTACAAGCAGCGGGAAGGGAAGCCGCGGCAGTTTTTTTTGTATGAAACGATCAACGCGCTGACCGTTGTTTTCCGAATCGGCAATAAATGTTCGCATAGAAAAACTCCAAAAGGGAAGCTTAAGGTTTATTTCCCGGCGCAACAGCGATAATTTCAGTTAGAGGGCTGTATGTAGTCGTATGTAATTTGTAATTTTTTATTATATTTTGATTATTTCTCAATATAAAAAATGTGTCAACTACGGCTCCGTCCATACCCTGTTGTTTTACAACGCTGTTTCCTGTCTCAACTGTTTCATCTTCAATATATTCAGTGCTGTGTGGTATTGTCTTAATGACCGTCGGGACAATTGAAACCTTTAAATTAGGGTGTTCGTTGGTCCCATGGATTGTAAACCGTATTTTGCTGCCTCCGGTAACTGTTCCTTCGATTTTCACAGGCCAATTTGCAGTGTTTGTAAACTGCAAATCCTCTGTTCCGTATGAAACGGCCGCATCCCTTCCTAAAGGAACATATTGGACGGCATACATATGGGGGCTGCGTTCGGTAACTTTCAGATTTGCTTCCAGTACGGCGTTGTATAATGTGGAAGACACCTGGCATACCCCGCCGCCGACACCCGCGGCTATCCCGTCGGAAGTATAAATGTTTGCGAGGTGGTATCCTTTGTCAGCAGTGCGTTTGCCTACGGTTTCATTGAACGAAAAACTGTCGCCCGGAAGTAATATTGTACCGTTTATCGCTTCAACGGCAAGACGTATATTAACCGAACGGCTGCGGTCATTTTCAGTATCAGTTGGGAACACTGTTTCATAACTGGACAGGATATCGCGAAATAGTGATTTTTCAATAGTTTCTTTTGTTGTATTGGGTTTGATGAAATTAACAGGAAGCTCCATTTCAAAAATATATCTGCCGGATTTGCTTTCAACCTCGGCAACATAGGACAGAAAGTCCTTTTTGTCAAGGGATCTTCCAATAACTTCAGGAGTAATCCGTATACTGCCGTTTTCAATGTCAATACGGGCGTCCTGCGGTTCCCGGACTATTTTTTCATAAAACGAATCTGCATCAATCCTTGACGGCTGTATTTCATCTACAGGAACAATTACAATTCCGGATTCCAGCTTTCTAACCTGTTCAAGCATCCGTTCTCTCAATTTTTCTTTATTTACCTTTTGTCCGCGTAAACCGGAACGGATATAAGCTTCATTTTCCAGAAGAACCAAAGCGGGAGGGACAGCAGGTTTGTAAGTTTCAGCATATATGGCATCCTCCAGGCTGTTTATTGCTTCCATGTCGATATTGACTTCGGTTTCAAGATACAGATGTTTCTTTTTAAAATTATATATTTTAATCAATCTTTTGATAAAATTTCCCTGCCTGCCCGCGCTATAAACCATATCCACTATGGATTCCCTGTTTATGCTTATGTTAAGATCCCTAAAGCTTACCTTCAGCGGATGGTCTTTATGATAGACGCTTATAATCATCGAAGAGAAATCCTTATTGTATTTGCTGTTAATATAACCGATTAAAGAAGGCTTGTCCATGCCTCCCATGTGAATTCCGTCAAGATAAACGCCGGTGTATACATAAGGGGTGTTTAGAATTGATTTAACCAGAATAATCAAGGTCACGAGCAGAACTATAAAAATAACCAGCAAAACCGCGAGTTTTGTTATCTTTTTATTATCGCTGTTCTTTGAAAAACCTGCAATGTAATTTAATTTCATTTTTCCTCCTGTTTGTAAAGCAAGTGTCGGCTAAACGGATAATCACAGAAGTCGTAGTTATATATTAAATTTATCGGCAAAAACGTTAATGGTCAAGACATGCTGTGACCTAAGGCATTTGCGATGTAACCTTAATAAAAATCCGATGTACAATATATAGTGACAAGCTTTAATGCGTACCAGCAATATATTGTACAGCGGAACTCAAAGTAAGGCATTTGCGATGTAACCTTAATAAAAACCCGATGTACAATATATAGTGACAAGCTTTAATGCATACCAGCAATATATTGTACATCGGAACTCAAAGTATATAACATCGCAA
>DATCLI010000230.1:0-5842 GCA_036563955.1 Clostridia bacterium
ATAACGTACAGATTATATAATAATGTACCAGGGGGATAATGTTATGGATGAAGGGAACGTATTGGCCGGTGGAGTGGACAAGCTGTATGAAATCCAGGAAGCACTCCTGGAGCTTGCAGGGTATCGGGAAAATTATGCAAAGCTTGAGGCGGATGAAGAAAATAACAGCAAGATTATAAAAAGCTTGGAAAAGGAAGCGGCAGACGAGGTGGCTTCCACTGTCAGGAAGAGAAGAAACGAAATAGAAAGCACATACGACAAACAGCTTGACAAGATAAAATCCGATATAAAAAAGATCAGGAGCAAGAGGGATAAGCGCAAGAATAAAAAGGTTTCCGAACGGATGGACGCGGAAACATTTGCGCTTCGGGAAGAAAACCACAGGCTTAAGCTTGAGGCAAAAGCGATGGCAAAGCAGAACCATGTCCCTTTTTATTGCAATACGAAGCTTTACTATGCATTATATTACCCGGGGTTTTTCTCTGATATTGTTATAATATTTTTTGCTCTTTTAATTACCTTGTTAATAATACCCTGCGGAATATATTTCTATGCCCTTCCCGAGGAAAAGATACCGTACCTTGTCATTTTGTATATTGCCACAGTATTAATTTTCGGAGGATTGTACCTGTTAATCTGGAACCGCACAAAAGAAAAGCATGGCGGCACACTAAAAGAGATCCGCAAACTGAGGCATGAGATCGCAGGCAATAACAAAAAAATAAAATCCATAAAGAAGGGCATAAAAAAGGACAAGGACGAAAGCGTATACGGGCTTGAGGACTTTGATGATGACATAAAAAGACTTGATAACGAGGCGGCTGAGATTATACGCCGGAAGACGGAAGCGCTGCTAACATTTGATAATACCACGGCCCAGATCCTTACCTCTGAGATAAGAAAAAAATATGATGAGAAAATAGCTGCCCTTGAAGCTGAAAACAAGGAAATAGCGGCAAAATCCGAGCAGACGGATAAAATGGTCAAGGCATTGACCTTAAAAATTGCCGGCGAGTATGAGCCGTTTATCGGCAAAGACCTTATGACCCCTGATAAGATTGAATCATTGATCAATATAATCAAGGCCGGAAACGCATCAAATATTTCCGAAGCAATTCAGTTTTTCAGGCAGAACATGATGTAGCCCGTCATTTATGCTTTGGATAATTCGTTCAGCATGTGGGGCTCCAGGTGATTAATGCAGTACCTGATGGCTGTGCAGATAAGGTCGGCCATGGACATGACCACATTCAGTCTTGTCGTCTGCAGCAGCATGTGTTCAAACATTCCTGAGAAATTTACAATACCTGTGATGAATAAATCGCCGACCTCGGGCAGATCCTTATCAACACCGGCTCCCGGTTTTAGGGGCCCTTCACCCAAGGTCACATATCCAATATGATCGGACTTGCCTAATGAGGCATCGATAGCGATGATAAAGGCATTGCCGTGCTTTTTCTTTATCATAGCGACGGTGTCTTTTAAATTTTTGGCATGGACCGGATGCGCTAGGGTACCGTAGATATGAAAATTGGGATGATTAATATATTTTGACAGCTTGTATCCTATTATCGGCCCGAGGCTGTCTCCCGTAGCCCGGTCAGAGCCTATGCACAGAAAAACAATATTTCTTGCGGAAATCAGATGCTTCTTTATGCACAGGGACAAAGCCAGCCCCAACTCGTAAGCCGAATTTCTTTCATTTGAGTCAAAGTATATGATCTTATTTTTACTTCTGAAGAAAATGCTCATAATCCCTCCAAAGATATAAAACATGTGCTTAAAATAAAGTATTTCCAAAATCTATAATTATAGACATTCAAAGCATTTTATTACTGCTTGTTGTGCATTCAGGCTTTTTTCATATGACAAAGTCCATCTGAAAAGGAATAATATGGGAACAAAAGCAGAAAAATGATGATAACTTCTTTCCCGCCCGCTACCTAATACGACATGATTTAAGCCGGATTCATGCTATTATTAGTAGAAAACCGCACTTATGGTACTATGGGGAGTACCGGAATAAGCGGCCGATGGGAGAGGGGTTTTATGATAGAATCTGTTTATAGCAATGAGAATGCTGAAGCAAATCAGGCGGACAAGATTTACGGGGACTTTAAAATGCCGAAAAACATACGCCAGATTGGGAAAACCGGCGGTTCCAGGAGAATCTATGTGGAAGACTATGTAATGACCTATGCCAGGCGGCTTTCCGGGGAGGATTATGGCCTATGCCGTGTGGCCGTGCTGGTCGGCCGTTATGCCAGGACCGCCCAGGGAAAATGCATTTTCATATCCGGTGCAGTTGAAGTGAAGGATTTTGACTTTGCCGGTGAAGCGGTATTTACCAATGACCACTGGACGGCCATTTACGAGGATATAAAAAAATATTTCCCTGATGCGGAAATTGTGGGCTGGTATATCGGCGGTCCGGGTTACTTGTTTGAGAATACGGAAAAGATTCTTAAGCTTCATATTGATAATTTCGCCGGGCAGGACAAGACCCTTCTTATCTTTGACAACATGGAAAAAGATGAAGCGTTCTATTTATACGAAAACGGTTCTCTTGTAAAGCAGGAAGGTTATTACATATATTATGAGAAAAACGAGGAAATGCAGAACTATATGATTGAGAGCAAGGACGGACCTGAGGACAGGGAACAATATGATGACAGGGTCTCCAGGGAGATCCGTACGGTCCTGCAGAACAAAAAGCCCGCAAACAGCATCAAATATACCAATCAGCTGATATATGCGGCGGGAACGCTGCTTGCTGTTATCATTCTTATCATAGGAGCGGCTTCACTCAACAACTATGGCCAGATGAAAGATATGCAAAAGACACTGGAATCCATAGCTGCAAATTTAAAACAGGTAGAGACCGCATTTCTCAGGAACGAAAGTGAAAATGCCGGTTCAAACGGAGAAAATGCGCTGACGGCCGACAATACCGCGGACACATCGGATGAAATACTTGATATCGAAGTGGTTCCGGGTGAGATTACTCCTATGCCTGACACAAACAGAAGTGATACGGTATCCGGCAATACCGGGGATAAAATGGTAAATTCGAACCATGAAGGCAGTAATGATAACGCCGGTCAAAATGATGTAAATAACACAAACGGGAGGACAGACGGCACGGACGGCAGCGGTGCATCGGACGGTCAGGGGCAGGATGAAGAAGCGGCTGAAAGCGTCAAATATTATATTGTACAGCCCGGGGATTCCCTGGCAGGCATCAGCTACAGGTTTTATAAGTCGGCAAATTACATTACAATTATTAAAAGGCTGAACAATATTGAGGACGAAAACATGATATACATAGGGCAGAAGCTTATTCTTCCGTAGCAAAATATGTAGTGCCAACAGAAAAAAAATAAGGTATAATGTATAAAGATAAGCCATAGCGTACAAGGTCATTTTATAGGAGATGGGTTGACTGGCAGTGAGAGATTTTAGCGAAAGAAGAAACAGGTATCGAAGAAACCGGATTATTATATTTTCAGCCTTATTGATACTTCTTGTAATTGCCGGGGCTATCTATGTAATCAGACTGTATAACCGCACTTATAACGATTATGAGGTTATGAACCGGGTAGATAATACGGAAGAGAAGCTGGGCGGTTATTTGGAATATAGAAACGCGGTGGTCAGATACAGTAGGGATGGCGCTATTGCCGTTGACAGCAAGGGAAGCCTGCTTTGGAACGGTTCATACGAGATGGCCGAGCCTGTTGGGGATGTCTGCGGCGATTATGTTGTTATTGCGGACAGGGGCGGCAGGCAGGTATGCATATTTAACAGGAAAGGCCTTGTAAAAAGCCTTACAATGAATAAGCCGATTGTTAAGGCCGAGGTTGCCAGGCAGGGAGTTGTGGCTGTCCTTATGATAGAAGATGACACCAGTTATATTGAGCTATACAGCAAGGAGGGCGCGCTTCTTGGTGAAAAAATAACCAACACGGTAAAGGACGGATATCCGATGGATATTTCCCTTTCGGATGACGGCGAAAAGGTGGCTGCGACCTATTTAAGCATTAACAAGGGTGAAATAGTCAATAACATCCTGTTTCTCAATTACGGAGAAGTGGGCAAGAATTTTACGGACCGTCTTGCGGGCGCATTAATATATAATAATGTAATGGTGCCCAGGATAACATTTCTTGATAATGACACGGTGTGCGCCTTCAAGGAGGACGGATTATTGATATTTACAATGGAAGAAATTGCGGAACTGGCAAAAGAGATAACCGTAGAGGGGAGAGTAAAAAGCGTTCTTCATAACTCAAAATATGCAGGCCTCATTGTAACGGACCAGGACGAAAAAGAAAAAACACTTCTGCTTTATGATCTTAAGGGTGACAAGTTACTGGAAAAGGAGCTTAATTTTGATTATACATGCATATATCTGTCCGGGGATGAAATCATCATGCATAACGACCTGACCTGCGTGATTTACAAATCAGACGGAAAGGAAAAGTTCAGATACACATTTAACACAAATGTTTCCGCATTGTATCCTATCAACCAGTTTGACCGCTATTTTATGGTTAATCCTAAAGAGATACAAACAATACAGCTTGTAGAGTAAAGCTGTAATAATAAACATGAAGGGAGGAAGGTATGATGTGCCTGCATCCGGGTACATCATACAAGGGGATTATGAATTGGATGCTTGTTATAGTTTTAGTAATAATCATTCTAAACGCTTTAACCGGACTGAAGGTAGGACTGACAAAAATTTTATTCTCGCTGTTCTCTTTTATAATTGCAATGGCCATATCCGTATGGATAAGCCCGGTAGTAAACAACATGCTGAAGAATAACGAGAAATTCTACGAAAAGACAAAGCAGAAGATGGAGGCAATTCTGTTTGAGGGGCTGGAGAATACCGATGGTATTGACGAATTGATAGGAGAGCTGCCACTGCCGAAATCCATCAAGGAATCCCTTATAAAGAACAAATCGCAAAAGGAGACCAATGCAAAATCGTATATTGCCGCCCATGTGACCGATATAGCGCTTAAAGCGATGTCGTTCATAATCTCATTTGTTGTTGTGTTTATCGGACTTTGGGTAATAAGTATTGCACTGAATATCATAAGCAAGCTGCCCATACTCAATCAAATCAACAAGCTGGCAGGCTTGCTGGTCGGAGGCCTGCAGGGGCTGGTAGTTGTATGGATAATTTTCACGATTGTGACAATGTTCAGCGGAACGGAACTTGGCAGCACCGCCTTTAAGCAGATTGAGAGCAGCTCGATACTCAGCTTCCTGTATGACAAGAATATCTTAACAAACGTGGTCTTGAAAGCGGTTAAGGGATTGTAAATAAAGACTTATAATAACTGTAAACATGCATATGGTAGGAAAATATCCGGAGCGGGATTGGAAAACCGCTCCGTTTTATTATATTTTTATTGATTAAGGGAAGCAGGATAGGCGCAAAGCCGAAGAAGATACGGCATAATCGGAGGAAAAAGCAAGCTTTTATTAATAAAAGTGAATTGGCAGAAATTGAATATAAAATTAATACAATTTCCCTTGACAAATACGATGGGGATGATGTATTATAATTCTCGGCCCTCGAAAAAGGGCACAATAATGAAAAATAAAAAAGATGTTGACATCACATACCGAGTGTGATAAAGTAATTCCTTGCCGGCAGCAATAATGTGCCGGCGTAAATTATCAAAACAGCTTTTTGTGATGAAAGCACCTTGATAACTGAACAGTGAAACAACCCTGAAAATTCCAAGAGGAAAAAAGCGAGCGATCCAAGAGATTGCGAAGCCAAGTTTATCAAAGAAGTGGATTAAACATTCAAACAAGAGAGTTT
>DATCLI010000231.1:0-1883 GCA_036563955.1 Clostridia bacterium
TGTTAAGTGATTCAAGCATCGAGACATCCCCGTCGAGAAGTTTAAGAGAAACCCACCGGTCGTTTGTTTTTCCGTCCGTTATTTCTCGCAATATTGGACGGACAAGCTCAATTGCCTGCTCGATAGTTTCATCGTATGTAATTTTAAGCGGATTTGTCCGGACAATTCCCAATGTAATATTATGGACCGTATCAATAAGTTCATCCAATCCCCTTCCACTTCGTGCGTTTGTAGCGATAACAGGCACGCCGAGATGATCGGACAGCTTTTTACAATTGATATTTATTTTTTTGCGTTCGGCTTCATCGATAAGGTTTACGCAAACAATGACCTTGTCGGTTATTTCAAGCGTCTGAAGCACAAGGTTAAGGTTTCGTTCAAGGCATGTCGCATCGGTGATGACAACTGTGGCATCGGGATTCTCGAAGCAGACAAAATCCCTTGCAACCTCTTCTTCCGCCGAATTTGCCATAAGAGAATATGTGCCCGGGATGTCAACGAGAATGAAATCTTTGTTTTTATGCCTGTATTTCCCGTAACAGGTGGCAACGGTTTTTCCGGGCCAGTTGCCCGTATGCTGATTAAGCCCCGTAAGGCTGTTGAAAACCGTGCTTTTTCCCACATTCGGATTTCCTGACAAAGCGATTATTGAACCATGAAAAGAAGATCGATCAATAACTATGTTGTTTCCAAGCAAGCTTGATCCCGTGGATTGATTTGTCAGCCCCATATATATACCCCCGTCTCAACCAAGGCGGAAGATGAACCCCCGTCTCACTTATGCCGAAAATATCGCAGCAGATTAAAGCCGAAATGTAATTTCTAATTCAATTCAACAAGTATTTTGCCTGCTTCCTCCGAACGCAGGGCAATTACCGCTCCGCGTATATTATATGCCGTGGGGTCACCGGAAGGGCTTTTGTGCATAGCCTCAACAACTGTGCCGGAAATCAGGCCGAGATCAAGCATCCTTCTTCTGATTGCTCCGTTTGACGAAAGGTGTTTAATTTTTGCCGTTCTGCCTATGGGCAGATTTTTCAATTCTATAAGGTTTTCTTTCATTTGCAGTTCCTCCCGTATTTTATGTTCAAAAGTTCTGTCGCTGTTATTAGCGGAGAGAAAAAATTTTACTCAGGAGCAATATATGCAACATAAAACAGGTTTGTTACGAATAAAGTTTTTATGTATATAAAAAATTATCAGGAAGGACGAAATCGAATGAAACATGATGGATTCCATACCGTAAGAGGGTATGAACTGCTTAACCAGAATAAAAAAGAGTTAACATCCGCTATGGAGGATTACCTTGAAATGATTTACAGAAATATCGGACAGGAAGGCTATATGCGAATAAATATGCTGTCGGAGCTTCTGAATGTGAAGCCGTCATCCGCAACAAGAATGGTCCAGAAATTAAAGGAGCTTGGTCTTATATATTATGAAAAATACGGGATTATATTTCTGTCCGAAGATGGAAAGGAATACGGGCGGTTTCTGCTCGAAAGACACAACGTAGTTGAAAAGTTCTTGAAAAGCCTGGGTATAAAGGAAAACCTGCTTACCGAAACCGAGCTTGTCGAACATAACATTAGTAAAAATACAATGGAAAGAATAAATAAATTAAACCAGATCCTTGAGGCGCACCCGGAAATTATTAGTGAGTTTGAAAGCTTCAGCCGAAAAAATGAGTGCAAATAAACATTGTGAAATAAAAGGCGAATCGCCGGCTTTTTCGACATTTTCAGCTCTTTCGTTTTGAATGTTAACTGTTCATATATAAAAGAAAAGTTCCAAAAAAAGGGTAGTCAATATAAAAATATTGGGATAGAATAAAGTTATACTCAGCATTATTCGGGAGGTATTTTTTTGCTGCCATATAATAT
>DATCLI010000232.1:0-4438 GCA_036563955.1 Clostridia bacterium
GCCTAATACAAACACGAGTAAACCATCAAACAGCTTTTCCCGTGAATACTCAAGGAAAAAAGACCCCAGTACCATCATAGGACTTGTAACATTTAGAAGAAGTTCGGAAAGTTTTTTTGAAACTCCACCGGATATAATTCCGGCTTTTCCTGCAGCTACGCCCGCGATCATAATAATAAACAAAATCATTACCTGATTTAACACAATGTCGAATTTCATATTGTCCCCCAAAGGTGTATGTTTTTCCGGTCTTTCCATGTTAAAGAGGCAGGAGGTGACTCCCGCCTCTGTTATTTAAGTTGAATTTTGGAAACCGCTTATCCTATTCTAACATAAGCAAATAATCTTTAACAGACATATCCGGTTTATTTTTTAAAAAGTGTTGCTGTTTAGATTGCATGATGTCTTATTGAAATGAATTTGCGGGCGCTTGTTCCTGCCACAAAAGAACTATTGCACAATAGTTCTTCCAGGTTTCTGTATGTATAAACAGTTTATTACGACTCGGTGCAGTCAACCATGCGCACATTGGTGCAGTCCTCAATCGTGAAAGCGTTCCCCTCATGCCCTTCAACGCGAACATTATTAAAAACCGCGTTCTTCATATATTTGAAATAAAACCCTCTGCCGCGCATCGGATCAAGATCATCCATCATTGCCGGTATACCAGGTTCCGCATCTTGTGCCATATGAATGTTAATATTGTGAAAACTTATATCCTCTACAGGCATTTCGGGAAGTCCGCAGCAAAACCCCGCGCAGGCGCTGGTTTCACGGGAAGTGACACTGCTTATATGAATCCGCCTGAAACATGGGGTACCGTTATTAATCGGCTGCGCAGTCTTGCTCGATACAATGCTCTCTTTGCCGCCTTTTCCGCAGTGGTAATAAAGATTCATAACAATAGGGCACATAACATTTTTCATAACAATATTGTCAACATGTATATCCTCTACCGTGCCGCCGCGTCCGCGCCTTGATTTCAGCCGTATACCCCTGTCCGTCCCTTCAAATATGCAGTTTGATATTACGACATTTTGGACGCCTCCGCTCATCTCGCTTCCGATTACAACACCACCGTGACCGTGTATCAAAGTGCAATCCGAAATAGTAATGTTTTTACACGGTATCCTGAACCTGCTGTACTCAACACCGGATTTCAGCGTTATGCAGTCATCGCCTACATCGACGTGGCATCCATGTATATGCACATTTTCGCACGAATCCGGATTTATTCCGTCCGTATTCGGAGATTCAGCGGGATTTACTATTGTTACCCCGCTTATCGTCACGTTATTGCAGCGTACGGGGTTTATCGTCCATGCCGGCGAATTGATTATTTTTATGCCGTCAATTAAAACCCTCGTGCTGTCTTCAAAACAGATGAACCTTGGCCGCGGGTATTTAAGTCTTTTGTTTCTATGCAGTTCCCACCACGCGGCGCCCTGCCCGTCCAGTGTTCCATGGCCTGTAACCGAGACGTTTTCAACATCTTTACCGTATATAAGCGGCGAGTAAACTTCCATTTCTTCGCCTTCCCAGCGGGAATAAACGGTGGGAAAATCATTTATATTATTGCTGAATAACAGGACTGCCCCTGCGTCAAGATACAGGTTGACATTGCTCACTAGACGGATCGGCCCTGTATGAAATCTGCCTGCCGGCACATATATCGTACCGCCTTCCGACTGTTCGCACTGCCTGACCGCCATTTCAAACGCATCGGTACACAAAGTGTTTTCATCAGGCACAGCGCCGAAATCAATGATATTATATAAAGACAGATATTTCATCTCCATCCTCCTCGTATGATATTACTTGTTAATACATTTATATCGAAGTTCCGGTTAACAGCTTTTATTAAAAGGACGGCTTATTCTTCCATTTCCGAGCAGGCTAAAATAAACGCGCCTATTCCCTTAAAATCGTTTGTTACCCTTGGTTCGCTTATATAGTATTCGTATGATCCGTCGCGGTACGGGTTATTCCCCAGACCTGCCACCTTGCACGTATCTTTAAGGTTCAAAAGCCCGTTTTCATCCTCTTCTATCAAATTATTAACGAGTCCGTTATACCCTTTTTCACATACACTGTAATATCCTTCATCAACCACATTCATTCTGATTGCCTTTGCGATCGCATAAACAAACATTGATGAACAGGAAGCTTCCAGGTAATTGCCTTCCCTGCCGCCCTGATCGAGCACCTGCCACCAAAGGCCCGTACCCGGGTCCTGTACTTTGCATAAAGCGTCGGCAGCGCTTTTAAAAATCCTTTCGATTGCGGCGCGTTTCTCGTGTTTTTCGGGAAAATGCTCAAGGACATCGACAATCGCCATCATATACCATCCCATTGCTCTTCCCCAGAAATGCGGCGAGCATCCGGTTTTGTCATCCGCCCACTTCATGCCCCGGCTTTCATCATAACCGTGATATAAAAGCCCGGTAGCGGGATCGTTTGCTTTTTCATACATTATTATTATTTGATGGGCAACATCGTCAAATGCTGCTTCTTCTTTAAATATTTTTGCGTATTCACAGTAAAACGGGCAGCCCATATATATTCCGTCAAGCCACATTTGATGTGGATATATGAACTTATGCCAGAACCCGCCCTCTTTTGTCCTCGGATGTCTCAAAAGCTGGCTGCGTACCAGGTTGGAAGCCAGCCTGTATTTTTCTTGATGCGTTGTTCTGTAAAGCAGAAGGACTATTTTACCGTTGTTTACATGATCAATATTATACTCGTACGGCTGATAATGTCCTATATAACCGTTTTCGTCCACATAAATGTCCATATTGTCTTTGATGTAGCGATAATATTTTTCATCGCCTGTTTTTTCCCAAACCTTTTCAAAACCTTTAAAAACGACCCCATAATCATACGACCATCTGACAGGCAGGATTTTATTCCTTGCCATAACAGAATCCGCCATTCTAACGGCAAAATTTCCTTTAATCTTTTTCATAACATTCACCCCATCCTTTTTATTTAATAAATATAAAATCCGGATTCTAAGCGGTTTTCTTCGAGAACAGCAATGATTGATATATATATAATAGCATATTGAAAAGGCAATTTATGCTTATAAAATGCGCTTTTAATTAAATTATGCGCGTATTATGCTTTTGTTTGTCAAATAATCATGTTATACTATATAATGAAACCTTTTATCATATTGTCAAATACTCCGGGATGGGGGGTTGTTATTGCCGCATTCAAATATTTCATACAGAAAAGACGATCGTACGCTCTATCTTTCCTATGACAAAGTACTGGATAATGTTTCAATGCCGCACCACCATTTCCATATCGGCTATGAAATATACTACCTTCTGTCGGGAGAACGGTATTATTTTATCCAGGACAGAACATACCATATTACAAAAGGAACTCTTGTGATAATAAATTCGCATGAGCTCCATAGAACCGCCAGCACCGACACGCCGGGATATGAACGAATCGTAATCAATTTTAACGAAAGGTTTTTATCCGTCGAGAATGAACAAACAAATAAGGTGTTGCGGCAGTTTTATGACAGGATCAATAACAACCACTGCTTCGTAATAAATCTTTCAGAAAATCAGCAGCTTCAAATTGAACAAACCCTGTCGCATATGATTGATGAAATAAGCGTCAGAAATCACGGCTTTGAAGCTTTTATCCAGGCATATCTCATGCAGCTTGTTTTAACCGTAAACCGTTACCTCGATAATCTCTGCCCGGAACAGTTCAGGCACTTAAGTTTAAAGCATGAAAGCGTTTCAGGCATTATCGGGTATATAAGCAAACATTTTCAGCAGCACATAAAAATAACCGATATTTCTGAAATTTTTTTTATAAGCCCGTATTATTTCAGCAGGATATTTAAAGAGGCCACGGGTTTCACTTTCGTGGAATATTTAAACAGCCTCAGAGTGAAAGAATCCCAGAAGCTTCTTCTTAATACAAATATGAAGATAAACGCAATATGCAAAAAAGTCGGATTTGGAAGTGTTTCGCAGTATAACCGCGTTTTTAAAAAAATTACGGTTATATCTCCCAGGGAGTACCGTAAAAAACAATACTGATTTGAAGATTCTTTTTTGAAATAGAACTAATAACACAGACAACCCTAAGAAAAATTCAAGGGCTGAATATTAAATTCAGCCCTTGAATCGAATTGAGTTATACAGAGGGTTTTAAAATGTATTTATATCACAGCATTCTTCCGGATAATTCTCGCGTTCCGTATAGTGAGTATGCAGAAGTTCATGCGCTTTATGGCTTCCCGGTTTTTCCAGGAATTCATCATACAGCTTCATTATGCGCTCATTTTTATGAGACTTCCTCACCGGAAGGTTTTGATCTTCCGCATATATGGCTTTTGCCCTTTCGGCACAGATGTTAATCTCATTTCTTACCGCGGCAGGCTGGATAGGCTGTCCTCCGCCGTTAA
>DATCLI010000233.1:0-4345 GCA_036563955.1 Clostridia bacterium
GTATAAACGGGTAAAAATGTCCATAATCTCTATAGGCGGCGGTTGCCGAATGTTCCGTTTTTAAGAAAAGGTGATTTTGTTGGGAAATAATATAAAAAAAGAACCTTTGGCATATCGTATGATGCCTCGGACGCTTGAGGATTTCGTCGGCCAGGAACATATTGTCGGCAAGGGGAAATTGCTCGAAAGAATGATCCGTGCCGACAGGGTATCGTCAATTATACTCTACGGTCCTCCGGGAACGGGAAAAACGTCGCTTGCCCGTATAATCGCCAATACTACAAAGTCGGTTTTCCACCAACTGAACGCTGTTACCGCTGGGGTTAAGGATATAAAACAGATTATCGAGGAAACTTCAAATACTTTTCTTAACCCGTCGGGCCGCTGTGTACTGTTCATAGACGAAATTCACCGTTTCAACAAGGCCCAGCAGGATGCCCTGCTGCCTTACGTAGAGAATGGGGTCGTTGTTCTGATAGGCGCGACAACGGAAAATCCCTTTTTTGAAGTAAACAAGGCATTGATTTCACGCTCCACGGTTTTTATGCTGAATCCTTTGACAAATGAAAATATAATTGAGATTATTTTAAAAACCCTTAATGATAAAGAGCGCGGTCTTGGAAACCTTAATATCGATATTGAAAGGGATGCGCTCGAACTATTGGCAGATATGGCCGGAGGCGACGCAAGAATTGCACTGAACGCCCTGGAACTTGCCGTTTTGACATCCGAAACGGACGAAAACGGAATGTATAAAATAACGGCAAGCGTCGTAGAGGAATGCGTCCAGAAAAGAGCAGTTCGTTTTGATAAATCCTACGAAGCTCATTATGACAACATAAGCGCTTTTATAAAATCTATGAGGGGCAGTGATCCGGACGCTGCCTTGTTCTATCTTGGCAGGGCGCTGTATGCCGGTGAAACGCCGGAGTTTTTAATCCGAAGGATAATAATCTGTGCTTCTGAGGATGTTGGTATGGCTAACCCGAACGCGCTTTTGACTGCGGTTGCCGCGGCGCAGGCAATTGAACGCATAGGGATGCCCGAAGCCAGAATACTGCTTGCCCATGCCGCCGTTATGGTTGCCACGAGCCCAAAATCAAATTCCTGCTACAAGGGAATAGAGACAGTTCTGGAGGACGTTAAAACAAAGAATACGGGCGAAGTACCGATGCATTTAAGGAATGCCCCCGTTAAAGGAATGGCGGAGCTTGGTTATGGCAAAGGATATTTATATGCGCATGATTTCCCGGGAAACATAGTTGACCAGGACTATCTTCCGGAAGAAATTAAAGGAACATTGTACTATCATCCTACTCAAAACGGCTATGAAGCTAAAATATACGACTGGCTCCAAAAACGCAGGAACAAAAAAACTGCGGATAAAAAACAGGAGGAACTATGATAAAAAGGATTCTAGCCTGGATAGCTCTTATATTTTTACTGCTTATAATAACAAACATACTTTTTATTCATGTGTATGTGACCGAGAGCGTTACTATTTTTTTGCTGTATGTTTTAGTTCTCTACTTTGGAAGAAATAAAGAGCATATAACCGAAAGTACAGGGGATGAAGAAACGGACAGTCAACCTGAAAAACCCGAGGACAGCGGGAATGGAAACAGTACGGACAAACAGGAACGGTTGGAATAAACTGCCTGTAATGTTTGAACGGAATATGCCTGCTGTGTTATAATGTATTAAATAGAAAACGTGGGGAGGATTGGGTTTTTGGTATCAAATAGCAAAGAGGGATTGTCGCAGTTACTGCGGGAAAAAGGCTATAAAATTACCGAACAGCGTAAAGCGGTTCTGGAAATAGTCATGGAACATGACGGAGAGCATTTAAGCAGTCAGGAAATATATGAACTTGTAAAACAGAGGTATCCCGATGTTGGTGTTGCGACTGTTTACAGGACGCTTCCCGTGCTTGAAGAGCTTGGCTACGTTTATACGGTAGACCTCGGAGACGGCTGCGCGAGGTATGAGCTGCACCGCGAAGGCCAACAGCACCGGCACCACCATCTTATCTGCGAATGCTGCGGTGAAATTACCGAAGTAAAGGACGATCTTCTTGATGAAATCGAGAAAAAGATTTATGACAATTATGGATTTGAAATAAAGGATCACAGAGTGAAATTTTACGGGATTTGCTCCAAATGCGGTAAATGCTAGGTATATCGTTATATGGCTCTTCCATAAAGCAAAATTATAAAAATAGCCCTTGGGGCTTTTATTTTTTTTGGCATAATTAATGGACTTGTTCAATATATTATATTGGATTAAGTGACCCGATTTATGTTTTTTCATAACAAGAATACGGATAACTTGTTTTAGTGAAATTGAAACAGAGGGGGAAAAGCTGTGGAAAGAGATTACAGGATATATGAAGATATAGCTGAAAGGACAAACGGGGATATCTACATCGGTGTTGTCGGTCCTGTCAGGACCGGGAAGTCAACATTCATAAAAAGGTTTATGGACGGCCTCGTAATTCCGAATATTCCTAATCAATACGATAGGCAAAGAGCAATAGATGAAACGCCGCAAAGCGGTTCCGGCCGAACGATAATGACCACGGAGCCGAAATTCGTGCCGAATGAGGCGGTTACAATTTCCATGGATGAGAACGCAACGATGAAGGTTAGGCTTGTCGACTGCGTAGGATATCTTGTCAAAAGCGCTCTGGGGTATTTAGAGGATGAATTGCCGAGAATGGTCCACACACCGTGGCTTGAACACGCCATACCGTTTGAAGAAGCGGCCGAAATGGGTACAAGGAAAGTCATACGGGAGCATTCAACCATTGGAATTGTAATGACAACCGACGGATCTTTTACAAATGTGCCGAGAGAAGAATATGAAGAAGCCGAGGAAAAGGTTATCGCGGAGCTCGAGGCTAACAATAAACCGTTTATTATAATTTTAAACTCCGCTTTTCCCGATAATCCTGAAACAAGACAAATGGCCGAGCGGCTCAGCGAAAAATACAGAAAGCCGGTAATATCAATGGACTGCCTTAACATGACAATACGGGATATTCACCATACGATGAAGACGATACTGTATGAATTCCCGGTACGTGAGATAGCAATTGATATTCCGCGCTGGGTTACACGCCTTGATAATCAGCACTGGCTTAAGAATGATATCATAAAGGCAATTAATGAAGTGTTTGAAGAAAAAGCAACGATAAGGCAGGTTAATGATAACGCATGCAAATTAAACAATTACGATTTTATAAAAAACGGACGGATCTCGGAAATGAAGCTCGGGCAGGGCAGAATAAATATGGAACTGAATATGGCCGACGGGCTGTTCTATAATATACTGAACGCCGAAACGGGTCTTGACATTAAAGGCGAGCATGAATTATTCAGTATCTTGAAAGAACTCGCGGGAATAAAAACCGAATACAGGAAAATCGAATATGCTTTGCATGAAGTTAAAACCAAGGGATACGGAGTGGTTACGCCTCGGCTTGAAGAACTGAAGCTGGAACCGCCGGAAATCATCCGCCAGGGAAGCAGGTTTGGGGTAAAACTGCGTGCAAGCGCTCCTTCAATACATATGATCCGTGCCGACATTGAAACGGAAATTTCTCCTCTTGTAGGTTCGGAAAGGCAGTCCGAGGAACTTGTAAATTATCTTCTCAGAGAGTTTGAAGGCCAGCCGGAAAAACTGTGGGAATCGAATATATTCGGTAAATCGCTGCATGAACTGATTACCGAAGGGCTTCAGAACAAGCTGTTCAGAATGCCTGAAGAAGCGCAGATGAAACTGCAGGAAACACTGCAAAGAATAATAAATGAAGGCAGCGGCGGCCTGATTTGCATTATTCTGTAACGTTGCTTAAGATACTCATTTCTCCTATCTTAATTTAGCACTTCTCTTGCCCGGCTCTTCCGGGCTTTTTTTTATTTCTGATGTACGGGGAATAGATTTATTTGCCAATTGATAACAAATAAACAGTCACATAAGTAAACGAAACACCCTAAAAATAAAATATGAAAAGACAAATTTAGTGGTATAATATTCATGAAAAACAATAAATAAGGGAACGATACATACAGAAAGGAGACTTGAAATGTCTGAATCAACAGAAAAGAGCAGAGGACAAATGCTTGCGGAGAAACTTGAATACAAAAGCGTTAATGCCTGGGAAAAAATCCCGGACCGTGAAAAAGTGTTTCAATTCTGTGAAGGATACAAGGCTTTTCTCGATAAAGCTAAAACAGAACGGGAATATGTAAAAGAGGCGGTTTTATCAGCGGAAAAATCGGGTTATGAAAACCTTGACAAAATAATTGCCGAGGAACTTCCGCTGACGCCCGGGGACAAAGTC
>DATCLI010000234.1:0-2216 GCA_036563955.1 Clostridia bacterium
ATATTATATACTTCTTAAAAATAATGCCTCCAGCTTTTATGAATATGTTAAAAATGCCGTTTTCAGCGATGAAAACAGCTTTTCGCTTGCCTGTGAAAAAGGGGTAATTGAAGGCATCGAGGCTGTTAAGGAACTGGCAAAAAGAGATCTTGCCGTAATTGGAAGCATGGCTTTGGTTAAATGTGAAGATATAAAGCACCGAATGAAAGAAAAGTTTATTGAAAATCTGGAAGCCGTTGAAGCTGTCTTAAGCCTGCCCGACTGGAACCCGATGCGGGGAAGCGAGGAATCGTTTGAACGCTGTTTTGACGGTATTGTGTCGTGGTACGGAAAAAACGGGGCGGGTGTATTTTCACAGCATTCTTTTTTTACATGGGACGGGCATAAAAAGAAGCTTGTTCCGGTAAAGAATCCTGATCCGATTACGCTGGACAGGCTGTATCTTGTGGACAGCCAGAAGGAAACGGCGGTTAAGAACACCGAAATATTCCTTGACGGCATGGAAGCAAATAATATTTTGTTTTACGGCGACAGGGGCACCGGAAAATCGTCAATGGTGAAAGCTATAGCCAATAAATACTATGACAGAGGGCTGAGGCTTATTGAAGTGCCGAAGGAATATCTTGACCAGATACCTGTGATAACATCGCAGCTGTCGGACAGGGGGCTTAAGTTTATCCTGTTTATTGACGATCTTGCCTTTGAAAACAACGAAGAGAAATACACGGCGCTGAAAGCGGTGCTTGAAGGCGGAATTGAGCATAAGCCTTCAAATATTCTTTTGTATGCGACTTCAAACAGGCGGCACCTCGTGAAAGAGAATTTTTCCGACAGGATAGGGCTTAGCTCCGATAACCCGGATGATGAGATACGGGCCAGGGACAGTATGCAGGAAAAACTTTCGCTGGCCGATCGGTTCGGAATAACGATTATTTTCTCATCACCGTTAAAAAATGAATACCTTACGATAGTAAATAAAATGGCGGAAGAAGAAAACCTTGAGATTGAACCGGAACTTCTGACCAAAAAAGCAATGCAGTGGGAAATGATGTATAACGGGATGTCGCCGAGAACGGCGAGACAGTTCATCAACTGGATAAAAACCGAAATGAAGTATGGAATTAATAGTTGAAATAGTTGAAAGAGGGGAAGAAAATGAGGGCTGTTATTACGGTAATAGGTTATGACCGTGTCGGGCTGATTGCAGGGATCAGCGCCGTACTTGCTGAATCGAACGTAAACATACTTGATATCTCGCAGACTACGATGCAGGATCTTTTTACAATGATGATGCTCGTGGATCTTGACGGTCTTAATATCGATTTTTCCGAGCTTAAAGAACGGCTTGAAAATAAAGGGAAAGAGCTTGGGGTTGACGTCCGCATCCAGAGGGAAGAAATATTCAAAAGCATGCACCGGATTTAGGTGAAGCAAAGATGTCCGCCGGCTTTAACCAGGCAATTTCTCCGTTATATTAACGGCGGACGATAAATATGCAGGCGGAGGAGTCGTATATGATCAATCAGTATGAAATATTGGAAACAATACGAATGATCCAGAATGAAAAACTGGATATACGTACAATAACAATGGGGATATCGTTAAGAGACTGCTGCAGCGAAGACAGCGCAAAAAGCTGCGAAAAAATATATGACAAAATTACAAGGTGCGCAAAGAATCTTGTAAAAACCGGGGAAGATATTGAAAGGGAGTTCGGTATACCAATAATAAATAAAAGGATTGCGGTTACACCTGTTTCGATAATAGCCGAAAGCAGTAAAGACTCTGATTTTATCAGGTTTGCAAAAACTCTCGACAGGGCGGCTGCCGAAACAGGCGTTAATTTTATCGGAGGGTATTCCGCGCTTGTGCATAAAGGATTTACCGACGGCGACAGGTTATTTATCAAATCAATACCTTTTGCTTTATCGGAAACCGAAAGAGTATGCTGTTCGGTTAACGTCGCAACAACAAGAACCGGTATAAATATGGATGCGGTTAAGCAGATGGGGACAATTATCAGGGAAACCGCAGAAAGGACCGCGGACAGGGGAGGAATCGGATGCGCGAAGCTCGTTGTATTTGCAAACGCGGTTGAGGATAATCCATTTATGGCGGGAGCTTTTCACGGCATCGGCGAACCTGAATGCGTTATTAATGTAGGTGTAAGCGGCCCGGGTGTTGTAGCCGCAGCATTGAAAAAAGTTCAAGGCGCC
>DATCLI010000235.1:0-5844 GCA_036563955.1 Clostridia bacterium
GCGGTATACAAAGCCGGAAATTTTAAAACATTTTTCACGGGCTCTGCATTTGAAGACATGCTTTTTATTTTATCAATTACTTTTTCCTCCAGCCCGTCAAGCTGGAAATCATAATCCAGCAATTCAACCGTATCGTACAAATCTTCCCATTGGCGAAGCCTGCGCCTGCATGATCCGCATACTGTCAAGTGCTGTTCAATCTTTCTGCGTTTTTCAGGCTTTAGGGAATTCTCTATGAATAATGCAATATCTCTTTCTTTTGCATGCATGACTACTCCTCCCCGTAATAGGACATCATTTTTTCCTTAAGCATTTTTCTGGCCCTGTATATTCTGTTTTTTACAATGCTAAGCGGAACATTCATGCTTTTTGCAATTTCCTCATAACTAAGGCCTCCCTTGTGGAACAGCAAAAGCGGCGTTTTATATCCGGGCGCCAACTGCCTTATTTGCTCTTCAAGCCACTTCTTTCTTTCTTTTTTAATTACCAGTTCATCAGGGGAGTCTCCATAATCCTCAACAACCTGTTCTTCGCTGTTTACTTCCAAATAGTTCTTATTCTTTCTTATGGCATCAATGCAGGTATTATGCGTAATGCGCCCAATCCACGCGGAAAACTTCATATTGCAGTCGTACATATGCAATTTTTTATATGCCTTTAAAAAAACATCCTGAGTAATGTCTTCCGCAGCGTGCGAATCTTTTAAAAACCGAAGGGCAATAGAATAAACAAGCTTTTTATAGTTTGAAACAATATAACTGAAACAATCAGTTTCTCCGTTGAGACACCTCTCAATTATTTCCCTTTCTTCCATTTATATATCCCTTCGGTAATACTACAAATATGGAGTATTAACAAAATTAATACGATAACCATCTGATAAAGTCTGAAAACAGACAATTGCTCAAACATTTTGTTTTATGTTTTATTATTGCATTTTTCAGGGTACAAATAAAGTATATTTACGAATTTTTTAAAATTTGCATCTTCTGTTATTTTCAGCTTCCGTTATGGATTAATTTTACATGAGAAATTGCCGATAAATTATCAGTAGATTAAACCGGAGGAGATATTATGTTTGTAAAAAGAAAAGAAAAAGTATCAGGTAACAAAAATCTATCTCTCAGCCAGTTGTACGCAAAATATAAACAATCAGTCTCTGAACTATTTTCAAGATCCGGTGGAAATTTTTTAAGAATTATAAAAATCCGCTGGCGCCTTATTATTTCATTTTTGTTGTTGTCGATGGGACCTCTTATTGTTTTGGGAATTTCAGCATACAACAATTCGCGCAATATTCTAACAAATGTAATAAAGCAATATACCGATCAGGTTGTGAGCCAGTTTGGTTACAATGTAAACATGGAATTATCAAAATGTATGGAGGATGCAAACAGTTTTATGTTCTCTACGTTAATTCAGAATGATTTTGCGAATTATTCCAATCTGGATACGTTTGATAAAGTAAGCCTGCATAATAATATTACAAGGGATATGACCTACAGAACAACACAAAACAAATCAATCTCAGACATTGTCCTGTATACGTCGACAGGAGAGAATTCAATATATGTCGGCGCCAAGGATTTCGGAATATCCTATGATGAACTGAACAAAATGTTTTCAGAAGCTCCTGAAAACTCTCAGTGGTATATTGACGAAAAAGGAAAAACGGTATATGCCAAGGAAGTTACACACATCGGCTCCGGCTTTTATTTAGGCAATTTATTTATTTCAATAAAACCGGAAGCAATAAACTCTTTTTTTAATTCAATTGAGCTCGGGCAGTCAGTGGACTTGTTTTTCATTACTGAGCAGGGGCAAGTATTATATTCAAACCAGGATGACATTCCAAGAGGTTCTTTATACCCTCATGCTTCACTCATAGAAACAATAAATAACGAATACAAAGAAACAGAAATGACATCATCTTCCTTTACAATAAATATTAAAGGGAAATCAGAATGCAATTACTATAAAATTGATAAAGCACCCTTTTATGTTGTAACAATCACGCCTTACAGCTTTTTTTACACCGCATCAAACGCGATTGGCAGACAAATCATATTCATAGCGGTCATTGGTTTACTGCTCTCAATAGTTCTTGCATTTGCAATTTCCGGTAGTATTTCGAATCCTTTATCAAAGCTTGTAAACCTTATGAGAAAAGCAAAGCAGGGTGATCTGACCGAGGTTCTCACCGATAAATGCAACGATGAAATCGGAGAGGTTATTTCGAATTATGATGATATGATACAAAATATTAAAATTCTGATTCAAAAAGTCCAGCTGTCCGTTGAAAATGTTCTAAACAGCTCTGAAAAAATCACCTCATCTTCCGAACAAACATATGCTTCATCCGAACAAATTGCCGTAACACTTCAGGAAGTCGCGAAAGGCTCTTCGGAACAGGCTGAGGAAGTAGCCCAGAGTGTTAATTACATGAATGATCTTTCCGACGGAATAAATAAGGCAATAAGCGATCTGTCGACTATTTCAGCGTTGATATCCGACACGGAAAAAATCAGCATCGACGCTATTGGTACCGTAAAAACCTTGAATTATAAAGCAGAGCAAACCAGAGCAGCGTCCCAAAAAATCGTTGATGAAATAAACAGTCTTAATATCGATATGAAAGAAATAAGGAAAATCGTAAAACTAATTGTCGGAATAGCGGAACAAACTAATTTGCTTTCGCTTAACGCTGCTATCGAAGCCGCCCGCGCGGGAGAGGCAGGCCGCGGATTCGCTGTTGTCGCCGAGGAAGTTAAAAAGCTTGCCGATCAGTCAAAGGAAGCATCAATAATGATCAACAATATTATAAACACTATAAATAATAAAACAGAGCATGCCGTATCGGAAGCAAATAATTCGAGCGAAATTATCAATGAACAGATGCTTGCCGTTGAACAAACCGACACGGCGTTTAACACAATATCCGCTTCAATGAAGAAAATCACATCACATATGACGGATATGGAAAGTTCGGTATCCAATATGATTACTTTGAAAGAAAAAACCCTGTCTTCGATGGAAAATATTTCAGCAGTATCTGAAGAAGCAGCCGCTACATCCGAAGAAGTATCAGCCAGCACGGAGGAACAGATGGCCAGTGCGGAAGTTTTGACAAACCTTGCAAAGGAAATGAACCAAATGGCCAAAGAACTTGATAGCGCTGTTTCCCTGTTTAAAATTTAAAACCCGCCGCTTTATATAACGAGCTTAAAAATATCCCCTGTCTCTATTAAGAGGAGGGGATATTTGTTTTATAAGGCAAAAGGCGGTTTACCGCGCTGCTAATGATATCCGGGGTATTTGCTGATTGCTCCCGTAGGGCATACTAAAATACACTTTCCGCAGTTTACGCATTTAATGGGATCAATAACCGCGCAGAAATCATCAATTGATATTGCGTTCTCCGGGCATTCCTTAACACACTTCTGGCAGGCTATACATGCAACCTTGCAGTTTTTTCGCGCTATTGCACCTTTTTCATGGTTGCTGCAGCTAACCGAATACTCGGATCTGGCAGGCACCATTTTGATTATGCCCTTTGGGCACTCAGGAACGCATTTGCCGCAGCCTGCGCATTTTTCCTCAATAATACGCGCAAGGCCATTTTCCACTTCTATAGCACCAAAAAGGCATACCTTCTTACAGCTGCCCATCCCCTCACAGCCGTATATGCAGGAAGACGGCCCGCCTGCCATTTCCGCAGCCGCACGGCAGTCAATAATGCCGTCATAATCATATTTTATCAAAACGTTATCCCATGTGCCTTTGCACATCACACGCGCAACATATTTCTCACAGTCAGCGGCTTCTTTACCCATAATGCCCGCAATTTTTTCAGCCAAATCCAAGCCGCCGACGGGACAAAGGTTTATTTCAGCTCCTTTGGCAACAGCCTCGGCGTATTGATCACAGCCTGTAAAACCGCAGCCTCCGCAGTTTGCGCCCGGTAATAGCCCGCGGATTATTTCAACTCTTTCGTCCGCTTTAACTTCAAATTTTTTAGACGCGTAAGAAAGCACAAGCCCGAACAAAAGACCCAAACCCGATACAATAATAACGGGAATTCCTATCTCTATCATAAACTCACCTCTATCTAGCATTTTGCGATGTTAAAAGCTTGTCACTATATATTATACATCGGATTTTTATTAAGGTTACATCGCAAATGCCTTTCTATCATAAATTTCTCGACACTGTTAAAATCTCTATAATAAATACCGGCTTATATTCCAAACAATCCCTTGAACCCGGTGAAAGCAACCGAAACGAGTGCAGCCGCAATAAAAGTAATCGGAAGCCCCTGAAAAGCAGGAGGTATATCACAAAATTCCAGTTTTTCCCTCACCGCGGAAAACAGAATTAACGCGAGCGTAAACCCCACTCCTGCCGACAGTCCGAATACCACCGACTGCAGTAAATTGTAATTGTTGTCAATATTCAACAGCGCCGCTCCAAGTACAGCGCAATTCGTAGTAATAAGCGGCAAATAAATTCCGAGCGCCCTGAACAAAGCCGGAATAAACCGTTTTAAAACGGTTTCAACAAACTGCACCAAAGCCGCGATAACAAGTATAAACACTATTATATTCAGATAACCTAATCCATTCGGTTCAAGTAAAAACTTATACACGGTCCAGGTTGCCGCTGACGCAAGTGTCATTACAAAGATGACCGCGCCGCCCATTCCAAGGGCTGTCGACGACTTTTTTGACACTCCGAGAAACGGGCATATGCCGAGGAATTTTGATAAAACAAAATTATTAACAAGGATAGCCCCAAGAGCTATAAGAACTATATCCCTCATTGTAAGTCACCCCCATTTTCACCGGACTGTCCGACACAGCCTGCGCAGTCCATACCGCATCCTGACGATATTTCCTTATTCCGAACCCTCAATACGGAAATCTTGTTTATAGCCGCTATAATAAAGCCAAACACAAGAAATCCCCCGGGAGGCAAAATCATTATCACAGCAGGATCAAAAATATTTTTTGTCAGTGTTAATCCCATCCATGTTCCGGCGCCAAGGATTTCACGTACGGAACCTATTATGAGCAGCGCTATAGTAAAACCGCCTCCCATACCCAACGCATCAAGGATGGACAGCCCCACACCGTTTTTGCTTGCGAACATTTCGGCTCGCGCAAGAATAATGCAGTTAACTACTATAAGAGGGATATAAATACCGAGTTCTTTATAAATATCCGGTAAATATGCATTGAGAAGCATTTGCACAATAGTTGTAAAACCCGCAATAACAGTAATAAAAACGGGAATTCTAACCTTATCGGGTACAATTTTTCGTATAAGAGATATAACAATATTTGAACCCGTTAATACAAAAGTTGCCGCTATACCCATTCCTATCCCGTTCCTGGCCATTGTCGTAACAGCAAGGGAAGGGCACATGCCCAATACCATCTTGAGTACCGGATTTTCTTTCATAATCCCGTTTGTAAGAACGGAAAAAGCTTTGGATGATGGTTTTGCCATATCAATTCCCTTCTTCCATTAATTTTTTTGATACATCAAGAGCAGCCTGCACTCCTTCCGTTAGACCCCTCGATGTAACAGTTGCACCGCTTATCGCCTGTATTTCATTCGCCGATTTTTTGTTTTGTTTTACGACGGTTAACTTGTCATTAAAACTAACTTCAGAAAACTGGTTTATAAAATCAGGCTCTAAAGCTTTTGTACCCAAGCCCGGAGTTTCCTCATTGTCTCCGATAATTATCCCGGTTACGGCACCATTGTTATCCACCCCGACTATCATATTGATATCTCCGCCGTACCCTTTCGCGGCTACATTGACTACATACCCTGCAAGCC
>DATCLI010000236.1:0-2734 GCA_036563955.1 Clostridia bacterium
TTTTACAGCAGACCCGATAACCCGTTATTTATTCCCGAATCGGGCAGAGATGAAGCGAACGCAAAAAATATCTTTTACGCAGTTGCCAAATATAACGTAATAGGGTACCACATGTTCGGCGTGGATGATGTCGCTGCCGAAAATGGTTCCGTGATTCCCGGGACAGAGGATATAAGGGATAGTTTTCGGCTTGTTTCGGCAGCACTTCCGCTGGTTTTGCGTTACCGCAAACAAGGGAAAATACACGCGGTTGTCCAGGAGGATTACGTCATTGACCAATTGATTGATTTTGGAGATTATTTGGGTTTGGTGCTGTTTGATGACGCTTTTAAGGACTATCATCACAGACGTGCTGAAAATATGTACGGGCATAAGAAAAAGAGCGGGCGCGGTCTTGTGATCCATGCCGGCGCGAACGAGTTTTATGTTTTAGGCGGAGGATTCAGATTACTGCTTCATAAAAAGCGTGAATATAACGATATGATGACAGTCGCGGACGCCGCCGGACACATAAAAACTCGGGATATAAATTATATCAGTGTTGAAGAAGGTTATTTTGATAAAAATGAAACCTGGATCGCGGTAAGAAGAAGGAATGGCGATGAAAGCGAATACGGTATATGGGCAGAGCCCGATGCGGGAGTAGTAAGAGCCATTGTCGAATAGCACACAATCCTTTTAACAAAGCTGCGGAGGTTATTCAGCGGTGAAAAAAAGTGATATTAATGAAAGAAGATTTATCCGAAAATATTTCACTTGAGAAATTAAAAGAAATACTGAAAATCAGAAGTGTTTATGACATAAGGTAAGCCGCCTGGCAGTTTTTACGCTGCTTTATGGTTATTGCTGCAGTATGGGAAATTCCTCCTGTATTAAATGTTTGAAGGTGATGTTATGGGAAAGAAAAGAAAAGTAATTATAATTATGACTGATACACAGCGTTGGGATATGGTGGGCTGTTATGGAAATAAAGACATGAAAACGCCATCCCTGGACAGACTGGCATCGCAGGGAGTCCGATTCAACCGTGCATACACAACGCAGCCGGTCTGCGGCCCGGCAAGATCCGCAATTTTCACCGGTACATACCCGCATTCCAATGGCTGCTGGGGAAACAGCATGCCGCTTGGAGACAATGTAAAAACAATTGGCCGGAGACTTTCCGATAACGGTTTTCATACCGCATATATCGGTAAGTATCACTTGGACGGCGGAGATTATTTCGGCCTCGGAAGATGCCCTGATGGATGGGATTCAAACTACTGGTATGATATGAGAAATTATCTTGAAGAGCTTACCGGGGAAGAACGTGTAAAATCAAGAAGCATTAAAACAATGGAAAACGGGGGAATAACCGAAGATTTTACATTTGGGCACCGGTGCTCGAACCGTGCGATAAATTTTTTAAAGAATCACAATGACGAGGATTTTTTCCTCGTTGTCTCTTATGACGAACCGCATCATCCGTATTTATGCCCCGAGCCTTACGCATCCGTGTATAAGGATTATGAATTCCCAAAAAGCAAAAATATCTGGGACACGCTTGAAAATAAGCCGGAGCATCAAAGGGTCTGGGCAGGAGGGGCTTTATACGATGATAAGGACAGCCTGAGGATTAAACCCCAGTACTTTTTTGGATGCAACTCTTTTATAGATTATGAGATCGGCAGGGTATTGGATGCTATTGATGAGTATGCTCCGGATGCGTTGGTTATATACACTTCGGATCACGGCGACAGTTTGCACAGCCATTCGATCAGCAGCAAAGGCCCCGCGATGTACGACGAAATATGCAGAATACCTTTTATCGTAAGATGGCCGGGTGTGGTTCCGGAAGGTTCGGTTACCGAAAATCTCGTTTCTCATATTGATATCGTTCCGACAGTTATGGAAGCTGCCGGCCTGAATATACCCAGAATTCTTGAGGGGAAAAGCATAATGGAAACACTTAAAAATCCCCGGGTTAAAACAAATGATGAAGTATTTATAGAGTATTCAAGGTATGAAATTGATCACGACGGCTTCGGGGGTTTCCAGCCGATACGTGCGGTCTTCGACGGCAGGTACAAGCTTGTTATTAATCTCATGGTTACTGATGAGCTTTATGATCTCGAAAAGGATCCGGAAGAAATTAATAACCAGATAGATTCACAGGAACATGCCTCTGTTCGAAACTCCCTCCACGACAAAATTCTGGATTGGATGAACCGGACAAGGGATCCGTTCCGCGGATGCTATTGGGAAAGAAGGCCGTGGAGAACCGATGCAAGGCCGGCTTCGTGGGATTATACGGGTATGACGCGGCAGCGTGAAAATGAAGAATATGAACCGAGGCAGCTCGACTATGAAACGGGGTTGGAGATAAAAGAGGCAGTAAGGCCGAAGCGTCAGTTTAAGGATTAAAAAACCAATGGAGGAAGGGACATGTCCGAAGGCAAGATTTATTCATTTGAAAACAACAGCAACTCATGCGTTATTAAAACTACTGCTCCGCCGAGGTATTGGTACAATTATCTCTGGAATGAAAACGGCTACTGCGCCCAGGTTTCACAAACCGGAAGCGGTATGAGCTATTATATTAATGAAAAGGCCGATATGTGCCAGATTAATGAGAACCAGGAGCGTTTCCTTTACCTGAGAAATGACGATAACGGCGAGTGTTGGAATATAGGTGAGTCGCCTCTTCTTGAAAAGGTTGAAAATTTCAGCTGCGAGCACAGCATAGCCTTTTCGG
>DATCLI010000237.1:0-2322 GCA_036563955.1 Clostridia bacterium
CTGCTGACCCATGCAGCATGAATTATTCGATAACCGAATAATTTATTCCCTGGGGAAAACGTCTTGCAGCGTCATATTTTTTGTGATGCCGCAAGACGATGTCCCAGGATTCCCGCCATTTCATATAAATTGCTCCAAGGGAGGCAGATTACCATGAAAAAATGTATTTTGTCTTTTTTCTGTATTATGTTATTGCCCGGGTTTTTGATGTCCGCCTGCACATATGCGGGAGAAAAACCTTATACAAATAACCTGTCAAAGGATAAAAGCGATCAGAAGGAAACAGCAGATCAATCCGATCCGGCTGCGCGTGACGCGGAATATACGGATGAACAAAAAATTGAAATTCTTATTGAAGCTGAAGATGCCGAATTTTCAGGAGGCGTAAGAGTCGAGAAAAAAAAGGCCGGCTTCAGCGGAACGGGGTATGTTACAGGTATTGAAACACCTTCCGATACCGTTTCGTTTATTGTTCAAATACCTGTAAGCGGAGCTTATGATCTGAATTTTATCAGCGCAAGCTATTCCGGATATAAAGAGAACAATATTTTGCTTGACGGGCAGTTTATAGGAACCGCGGCAATTGAAACCGCAGATTTTAATGACTCGGTACTGAAAAAAGTATATATGGATAAAGGGGAGCACGAAATAAAAATGACAAAAAGCTGGGGTTGGATATATCTTGACGCGCTGCGGGTTACATCATCAGAACCTGCAAATCCGTCGCTGTATAAGGTTAGCGTGGAATTGGCCGATCCTAAAGCCACGGACAGAACCAAAAAACTTATGCGCTACCTTGCCGATGTTTACGGGAAATACATAATCTCCGGCCAATACGGAGACAGGGGAATAAAAGGAGCAGAATTCAAAGCGATAAACGAGTTGACGGGAAAATACCCGGCAATGCTCGGACTTGATTTTATCGACTACTCGCCGTCAAGAAGAGCGCATGGAGCTGTCGGCCGGGATGTCGAATATGCAGTTGAATTTGACAAACACGGCGGCATCGTTACATTCTGCTGGCATTGGAATGCTCCGGAGCCGTATCTTTACGATACAAGTGAAAACCCCTGGTGGAGCGGGTTTTATACAAGGGCGACAAATATTAATCTTAAAGCTATTCTTTCCGGGGATGATCCCGAAGGCTTCGAGCTATTAATGCGCGACATCGATGCAATAGCGCAGCAGCTGAAGAGGCTTCAGGAAGCCGATATACCCATTTTATGGCGGCCGCTTCACGAAGCAAGCGGCGGATGGTTTTGGTGGGGAGCCTCCGGTCCCGATCCATATATCCGGCTATATAAACTGCTGTTTGAACGCCTCACGGAACACCATGATATACATAACCTCATTTGGGTATGGAACGGACAGCATAAGGACTGGTATCCCGGGGACGAATATGTTGATATAGCCGGGATTGATATTTACCCCGGAGAAAAGGTATATTCCCCGCAGACACCGAAATTTTACGAGCTTGCCGAATGGGCGCCGGGCAAAATACTTGCGCTCACGGAAAACGGCTGTTTGTTTGATCCGGATCTGGCCTTCCGCGACAACGCGGTATGGTCATATTTCGGCACATGGGAAGGCGAGTTTGTAACACTGAACAAAACGTATACTTTAAATGAAAAGTATACGGAAAAGGAGATTGTAAAAAAGGTTTATACGCATGAAAAGGTTATCACACTCGACGAACTGCCCGATTTGAAAACTTATGGTGATTAAGGTTTCAGCGACATTTTTGCCTCTTCATACGCCTGTTTTGTCCGTTCATCGAAGCATACCATATAAACCTTGTCTATACTGTTGTTTTCCTTTAGAAACGCGGATATTTCACGCATGGCAATTTCAGCGGCGCGTTTGAGCGGAAACCGGTAAGCGCCTGTACTGATTGACGGAAACGCAATTGTTTTCATCCCGTTATCCACAGCCAGCCGCAAAGAATTCCTGTAGCATGACGCGAGCAAGAGGTCCTCGTCTTTTTTTCCGTCTCGCCAGATAGGACCTACGGTATGTATCACATACTTCGCAGGCAGCTTATAGCCTTTTGTTATCTTTGCTTCTCCGGTTTCACAGCCGCCCAGTTTGAGGCATTCTTTCAAAAGCTCCCGGCCGGCGGCCCTGTGGATGGCGCCGTCGACTCCTCCGCCGCCGAGAAGCGTTCTGTTTGCCGCGTTCACAATAGCATCGGCATTAACCTTTGTAATGTCACCCAGAATTATATCAATCCGTTCCAATCCGCTTCCCTCCCTTTCCTATTACTATAATAACTTCAGAACACTATTTCCGCGGGGCCTGCTTCACGGGTCGAGACATTGCTGC
>DATCLI010000238.1:0-2648 GCA_036563955.1 Clostridia bacterium
GTACAATATATAGTGACAAGCTTTAAATGCGTACCAGCAATATATTGTACAGCGGAACTCAAAGTATTTAACATCGCAAATGCCATTATTATAAACTCATTACTCGGGCTGAGCAGAGAAAGGAACCGATGTCCGGCTGCCCTTGGTTTTGCCAAGTGAAAATCTTACGATTTTCTTAAAATTCATGATATAATGAAATTTGTTGAATAATTGGCAGGCTCTTGATACTATTCTTACGATATTCAGCGTATTAAAATCAAAAAGGTGATAAACATGGAAGATGTCAGCTTATTCGATTCCATACCCGGATGCAATTGGAAGGAATTTCGCCCGCTGGTGTTCTTCGGCATTAAAACCGATGTCAGCAGGGAAAGCATACGCAATTGGGTAAAATGGTGCAAACAGCAGGGTTTTGGCGGATTTAACATGATAGTTGATACGGAATGCAGGGGAAGAGCAAATGACGAATGGATTAATATGCTTATGGAATCCTATGAAACAGCGTTGAAAGCGGCAGAAGAAGAAGGCCTTGCGGTATGGCTCTTCGATGATTGGGGTTATCCGAGCGGTACCGCGGGAGGGCTTGTCTGCACCGACGATTCGCTTCGATTGAAAAAGCTTGTAATATCGCATGATTGTAAGCTTGAACGCGGCGAACAAATATTTTTGACCGTTCCGGACAATATTGTTACCGCAGGAATAATCTCGAACGGCACTTTTTCGAGGATTGAGCTTAAGCGTGGTGAAGTTTTCGGTTATGCCGCCAAGGCCGATACTGAACGGTTTATCATCGTTTCATGGGAATTTGATGAACAAAAGGCAAAATCATTATGCAAGTCATATCCCGGAGATCCCGCAATGTCCCTGATAGACATGCTTAACCCGAAAGCAGCCGAAAAATTTTTGAAAGTAATGCACGAGAGATATTACAACCGTTTTTCGAATTATTTTGGAACGGTGATAAAGGGCTTTTTCTATGATGAACCGTACCTGTCATTCGGGTTCCCGTGGACCGAAAACCTGCCTGCGGAGTTTTGGAGGAAAAAAGGCTACGATCTGCTCGATGTTATCCCTGTTATGATGATTAATGTTCAAAACTGCGATTCAAAAGAACTTAAAACATATATGGACGATTATTTTGATGTTTGGACTGCGATGGCTGCGGAAAACTTCTACGGAATTCTTGCCCGTTGGTGTGAAAGCCGCGGCGTGGAATTATCGGGCCATGCGGACCTCGATCATCATCTTAACACGCTGTCTACCGTAAGCGGGCACTTTTACAGGAACATGAAGCATAATACAAGACCTGCCGTTGATGTAATCTGGGCTCAGATTGAGCCGGGTGTGTTTACCGATTTTCCCAGATATGCGGGGTCGGTAAAGAGACTCTTAGGACGCAGTCACGCTGTTTCGGAAACCTTTGCCGGTATGGGACAGGGCCTTTACGGAGATTTAATGAGATATATTACCGATCACCAGACTGTACGCGGAATTGATGATTTTCATCTTATGATTTCAACGAATGACTCTGCAGTTAATGGGTCGGAGAGCCCGCAAATGCCTAACCATATGCTCCAGGAACCGTTCGGAAGGATTATTTATGAAAGGATCGCCCGAGCGGGCGCAATTGCACAGTCCGGTGTTTCCGCCGCGTCTACGGCATTATACATACCATCGTGCGATATATACAGGGCGCAGCTTTGCCTTTCGAGAATAACAATTAACAATGCCGAAAAGCTTCCGTGGGAATGGGTTGATGATATTGCCCGCGAACTGGTATATATGCCGTGTGATTTTGACTACATATGGGATGAAGCAATATTGGAGCTTGAGCTTACAAAAGGCGGGTTTATGACAAAATCAGGCCATATAATTAAGACTATCATTCTGCCCCCGGACTGCACACTTACGAATTATGCTGCCGGGAAGCTCAGGCAATTTAATAAAAACGGCGGGAAGATCATATCGGTATTCAGGCCGAACAGGCTCCTTGAAAAAGAAGCGCTGCTTTTGAGCGATCCCGTCGAATTGAAAGCCCATGTTCACAGAACTCTTGAAATTATTGGCGCTGATCGTATTTCCATTTGTACAAGAATTGAAAATAACAGAATAATATACATGCTGCTGAATGAATCAACTAAAAAAACGAATGCTGAAATAATTATAAACGAGAAAGGATCACTTTACGAAATATCGTTGACGGATGGGAAGCCGTCATTAATTTCAAGCGGCTCGTCTTTCCGCTTTTCAACGGAGTTCGAGGAATCAATGCTGAAAGTTTTTGTGGTTGATAAAGAATTTGTAAAACTCAAACCCGGAAGCGCAGTTAATAAAGAAAAACAGATTCTGCCGTTCAATTGGTCTTTAATTCTGCCCGACAAAAAGACTGTTTCGATTAATGGAATAGAATGGCCTGAATGGTCGGATCTTGGGTATCCGGAATATTCGGGATCGATGAAGTATAAAGCTGAATTTGACTGGAATTTTGCCGAAGACAGCGCAGTAATATCAGTTCCTGGACTTTACCGGCATGCAATTGTGTCGGTAGATGGCAGGGAAGCGGGCAGGCTTGCGTTCAGACCGTATGAATTGTCCATCGGCAGTCTCAAAGCAGGCCGGCATCAAATTGAGATTACGGTGTATAATAC
>DATCLI010000239.1:0-1560 GCA_036563955.1 Clostridia bacterium
GAATTATTTTCTCCATTTTCCCACCATTCCCGTATCCTCCGAACATAAAGAGTGAAATCCTATTCCCTGTCTGCCACGGGAGCATTAATATCAGTTGTCATCTAACCATAGAAGCTTGTAAAATCTTCCGACATATTATTCGCTTAAGCGGCCCGGCTGACATTTATCGTAATACGGCGGATTACCGGTATCTTATTTTTGGGACGATCTCTTTTAAAGCTTTTGCAAACGTTAAAGTCTCGTCCTCCGTATTCATGCCGGAAAAGCTTACGCGTATCGCTCCCTCGGTGCGTTCCCTCGGCAGATTCATAGCCGCAAGCACGTGGCTTTGCACGTTCTTTCTCGACGAACAGGCCGAGCCTGTCGATACTATGATTGAGTCGGCTTCAAGATGCTGCATCAATACCTGGGCCTTTACGTTCGGAAACGAAATATTAAGTATTCCCTCATAAGCGTCCGGAGGCGAATTGACAAAGTAACCGCCGCTTCCGAAAAACTTATCAAGCTCGCTGATGACAATCGACTTCAGCCGCCTTATGATGTCCCTGTTTTTATCGATATTTTCATGGATGATTTTCGCGGCGGTAGCAAAACCCCAAATCGCAGGAACGTTTTCCGTACCGGAGCGGTACTTGTTTTCCTGCCCGCCGCCGTGAAGAATCGGGATTATTCGTGTGTTCTCCTTTATATAAAGGGCTCCGCAGCCTTTCGGTCCGTGTATCTTATGGGCGCTTAACGATACGACGTCCGCGTCAGTCTTTTTCAGGTTAAGCGGTATTTTCCCGTATGCCTGGACCGCATCGATATGAATTACCGTTTTCGGATTTTTAGCCCTTATTGCGGCAATAAGTTCTTCCGCCTTCTGAACTGCGCCTGTTTCATTGTTTACAAGAATAAAGCTTGCAATCGTTGTGTCGTCGTTTATTTTTTCAATAAAGTTTTCGATGTCTAACAGGCCGGATTTATCGGTTCCGGATATTTCGGCCGAAAATCCTTCCGATTTAAGGTAATTGAAGCATTCAAGCACGGAAGGGTGTTCTGCGCCTGATGTAATAAGATGTTTCCCTCTTCTGATGTTTGCCCGGGCAACACCTTTTATGGCCCAGTTATTCGACTCGGTTCCGCCTGACGTAAAAAAGATCTCGTACGGGGATACGCGCAGTGTTCTTGCGATAATCTCCCTTGATTGGGACAAAAACTTTTCTGCTTCACTGCCAAGCCTGTGCAGTGATGAAGGATTTCCGAAAAAAGATGAATATATCCGGTTCATTTCGTTTAATACTTCCGGATATATTTTCGTCGTTGCGCTGTTATCAAAGTATATCGTCTCGGGCAATGCGAAACCACTTCCTTTTTATCCGGCAGTCAGCATCTCAATGTCTATTTTGTCATTGTCTATATATACAATGGCATATGATTCATCATCTCCGCCGCGCGGATCCGATATACTGCCCGGATTCATGATAATGTACCCGTTTTCGTGTATTAACTGCGATATATGGGTATGGCCGTAAAGAAGCAGCTGGATATTGTCATTGCATGCTTTTGTTTTAAGTTTAT
>DATCLI010000240.1:0-6972 GCA_036563955.1 Clostridia bacterium
TGATACGGCAGCGGTATACGGTAATGAAGAGAGTGTAGGATTGGCCATAAGACAAAGCGGTATTCCAAGAGAAGAAATATTCGTTACGAGTAAACTACAAAATAGTATGCATGGTTACAAAAATACTATGGATGCTTTTGAGCTAACGATGGAAAAACTTGGCCTGGATTATCTTGATCTTTATTTGATACACTGGCCAAATCCGATAAAATACAGAAATTGCTGGCAAGAGACCAATGCAGGAACCTGGAAGGCTTTTGAAGAGATCTATAAAGCCGGTCGAATCCGTTCGATAGGAATCAGTAATTTCCGTATTCACCATATAGAAGAGCTAATGAAGACAGCGGCGGTTGTTCCGATGGTAAATCAGATACGTCTTTGCCCCGGTGATACGCAGGACGAACTTGTGGAATACTGCAGAAAACATAATATACTGCTTGAAGCGTACAGCCCGCTCGGAACGGGTAGAATCTTCGATGTCCCCGAAGTGCAGGCGTTTGCCGAAAAGTATAATAAGTCCATAGCGCAGATTTGTATCCGCTGGAGTCTGCAGATGGGTTATTTGCCTCTTCCAAAATCGGCTAATCCGGCAAGAATAAAGGAGAATTCCGAAGTGTTTGATTTTGAACTGTCGCAGGAAGATGTTAAAACAATTGCTTCCCTTAAAGGAGTATGCGGGTATGCAAGTGATCCTGACAAAATTCAATTCTAAGAATAAACAATACAAAAATTAAGGCCTGCCTTCCGTTAGGAATGGCAGGCCTTTTGCGTGTTTGTGTCCGTTGAAATCTGTATTATTATTCAGGTATGGATCGCTGCTTCAGTGAGTTCAGTATATATGTCACTGCTTCGGCCCTGTTTACGTAGTTTACCGGTCTGTAGGTTTTGTCATCATACAAAGGTATAATGCCTTCAATAACTGCTGTTTTAACCGCATCTTCAGCCCAGTCCGATACATCGGCTAAGTCTGAAATTGAGGCGGTACCGGATGATAAGGGAAGACCGGATGCCCTGATAATCATTGCAGCCGCCTGTTCCCTGGTAATGTGGTCATCAGGTCCAAAAACACTTTCACTGTAGCCGTTGATTATTTTGTAATAGTACGCGGTAGCAATATAATCCTTTGCCCAGTGCGCTGCAGTATCGTTAAACACCTTTCCGGCCTGCGGTTCAAGCTTATACGCTTCGATAAGCATTTTAGCAAATTCTGCCCTTGTGACTGTTCTGTCGGGTTGGAAAGAACCGTCGGGAAGCCCATTTACAACACCCATTGCAGCCATTTCATAGATGTTTTGTTCGGCCCAGTGGCCTGCAATATCGTTGAAAACAGGGGTTTTTCTTGCGGCAATAACGGCGAATTTTGTGAAGTGGTCTATTTCTACGGTAATTGTATTTCCCGATACCACACCGCCGATTTCGATCCACTGATTTTTGTTTTCATCGTAATAGTACACGGAAACAGTCATGCCGGGCTCAAGAATCCCCTGATCAAATGTAAATGTCAGTATAATCTTTTCCCCGAACTCGTAACTGCCGCTGTCATCAATTGTCAATTCATAAACGGTGCTCACGAGCTTCTGGTTTGATTGGACAGCCGGAGGTTCCGATACTTTGGTGATTGTTACCTGCACGCTGCTTTCACCTGTTAATGCTCCCTGCGGAATAACAATTGTAATACCTTCATCCAGACCGACAGTTCCGCCGGTATCCGGTGAAATAACGGCAGTTCCGGTTGTGCTTATGACCGGTTCGGGTGCAGGTGAAGGTGTTGGTGTCGGTTTTGAAGCGGAAGGAGATGAACCGGAATCGCTGCCCGGGGTGATCCTCCTGACAATGCGGTTGAATTTGGTCCAAAAATTACCCCATTTTATGTTCCCGTTTCCGTCTCTTTCTATAGACATGGAAGAGGTAAGCTCCGAAAAATCACTATCGGTAAATATTCTGCCCGATTTATTCTTTGAAACCGAACCGTCGAACATGAAGTTGCTGTCCGATTTCAAATAATCCGGGTACGAGTCTTTGTTGCCTCCCATATATGAAATAAACCCATTCAGTGTAAAATCCTCAGGGATTCCTGAATATGTGGATAAAACGAGGTTGATTTCATTCTGATAGGCCACGTTATTACGGGCGATGACTCCGGGATTGCTGTTTGATGTAAAACCTGCCGCACCGTTTCCAAAAGCGACGCTGTTCTTAATTATATGAGGTACATGTATGCCTTCCCCACCGAGTTTGAATCCGTTTTTATCGCCTTTCCCTTCAGTTCCGTCGGTAAGGGAACCATTATTGTATGCGATGCAGTTTTCAATAACCACAGGCCCTATTGCTCCCGTACCTGCCTTTGTATAAAGATCCCAGCCGTCGTCAATGTTATTGTGGGCAATACAGCCTCTGAATACATTTCCTTCCCAGCACGTGAGCTTTGCGGCGAATCCATCCGCGTTGTTTTCGGAAGGATCCCTGTTGTCAAAGGAAGTACAGTTAAGGATAAGATTGTGTGACGGCCACTTTGTTTTGTCGTTTTCGTAAATGTCGGTACGGCTTATCTGGAGGCCGGTATCACCGTTTTCATAGAACCGGCAGAGTTCAACGACATTATGGCTCCCGCCGATTGTAAAGCCCTTTGTGTTCCCTTGCGAGCGCGCGAAGTCAATTCCCTTGAAGTACCAGTAATTACCGCTTAAAACAACACCCTCAGATTTTTTGTCAAAATCAATGACAGGTTTTGCGCCGGGTGCGGCAACAAAGTATTTCATATTATCTTTCGTGCCGTCATTATACTTTTTGATCTCAAGCATTGAGCTGCGTTTATAGACACCGTCCAAAAGCACTATTTTCTGGCCTTCACCGACAAATGAAACAGCAGTGTCAATATCGAGGGGATCGTTTATGGTTCCGGCGTCGCTGCTTGTTCCGGAAGGTGAAACATATATATCCCCGAGATATGTTTTCATTGTAACGGAGAAATTATTTACGATTTTATCGTAGGAAGTAAGGTATTGCGTATCATCAGGCAGGAATACGGCGCTGAATTTGGTGATTCCGTTCGGAGTAATTGCTGTCGGTACGGTAAGTGTTTCTCCTCCATTAACCTCTATGTCCCGCAGAATAAATTCGCTGTCCTGTTTTATCGAAAAAACGCCGTCAACATTTGCCTTAAGCATTAAATTGTAATCAGGCTTTGAAACTTTGTCAAGGGAAATAAATTCGAAATAAGGCTCAACCGCTGCCGCAGGGGGTTCCACCCTCGGAGGATCGCTTTCGGCTGCCGTTACATTGAATTCGATATTGCTCACTTCTATCGTGGCGAGACGTGCGGTATAAAAGCCGACATAGATTTTCGAGTCCTGGACATTCAGAATATCGGGTTCATAGAAAATTTGTTCTGGTTCATCGTTAATTTTTCCGACGTAACCGCTGTTGGTTTTGGCGAGCGTAAGCCTGTATGGTACCGCCGGATATGTGTTTTCTGTCACCGGTTTGCCATCTCTTAGCATAATCCTCTGAACGCCCTGGCTTCCCGCTCCGTCGGGCGACTCTACTCCCGTCCGGATAAAAAGCTGCGTACCGTTGGGATTCCTCGTGCCTCCGCTGTATCCGCCGACGGCCGCTATATTTGAAGCAAATATGCTGGAATCGCCGGCATTGCCGATAGCATCCCTTGCCATAAGCCCGAATGATTCCTGTCCGTCGTGCGGATCTTTCGCGTATGAGATAACCTTTATATCGGCAGAAAGGACAAAGTTATCGTCTTCTGCGTCTATTACAGTATAGTAAAAGCTTATACCATCATGATCGCCGGTGATTTTTCCGCCGCCTTCAAGAGCAACAAGTTCAATGGTTCCGTCATCTTTTATGCTGTAATAATTCCTTTCATTCGATGTGGACTGGCCGAACCGTATGAAATTCCATTCCACCGCGGATTCTTCTCTAACCGTTACACTGAATGTTATCGGTTCAATATTTGAATCAGCGGGAATTATAACAATGTCATATGTTCCGGCATTTGACGAATCAAAAGCGGATGAGTCCAGTGTAAACTCATCGGCGGCCATTATTTCCCTGTCGCCGTTATCATATGATTTCGAGACTTCGAGACCGGCGCTGTCAAAACTTTCGCCGATATTATACGTTGTTTTCGGGTATCCCGTTATTTCAATACCGACCAGTTCCTTTTCCTTAACGGTCAGTTTTAACACGGCCGACATGCCTTTGTACGTGATCAACAGTTCAATTTCTCCGGGGCTTGAGGTATCAAACCCGGATACGCTGTAATCGGTTCTTTCAAGCCTTATATGCGCTCCGTCGCTGTAATTGGCATATACAACAATGCCGTCCAGGTCAGGCCCGCCTTCACCGATAAAATATATTGTTTTTTCAGGCGGTTTTGTTATTTCAAGTCCGATAAGCTCGGCCGCCTTAACTGTTATCGTGAAGCTTGCCGTAATGGAAGGGTCTTCGTTCAGCGTGATGATGATTTCCTTATCGCCGGCTGTTGTGCTGTCAAATCCTGAAAGGGTATACTCTCCTTCTTCAAGCGGCCTTACGAGCCCCGAATTAAACGTACCCGTTATTACCATGCCCGCGGGATCAAAAGGATCGTTCAGGTAATATGTTGTTTTCACGGGTGGATATTCAATTTCTATTTCAAGGCAGGTTAAAGGAATTACTTCAACATCGAATGATGCGGTTTTTCCGCCGTAGTTAACGGTTAATGTCTGGGTGCCCGTTGATTCACTGTCAAACCCTGTGACAACATAATCTTTCGGGTTAAGAGCTTTTGAACTGCCGTCGTCTAATTGAGCCGACACCGAAAGTCCTGTTAAATCAAGCTCTTCGCCGAGCAAATACGTTGTTTTATCGGGCAGGCTGTCAATAGTGACGCCTGCTGCGTTTGTCACAAATTCAATGTCAGAGAATGTTACCTTTGCATCCCTTGCGGCAAATAAGCCGATATAGAATTTATTTTCCGTGAACATGCCGGTTGTATCAATAACCGCGTATTCTGAATCCACGCAGGCTATTGCAGTGTTGTCTTCATTTTTTATGATCCTCAGCGTATATTCGTCGCCGTCCGCGGGTATTTTGTTTATAAGGCTAATCCGCGAGAATGCTGTTGCATCCGGCGCACCCGCTTTATAAAATGCGACCATTTCCTGATGTTCCGCTCCTGCCGCTGCGAGGTTCGAGGCATGGCCCGAACTGTCGCCGTGGACACCAACCGTGTTTCTAAGCATTAAACCGAACGCCCTTTGATTGTTTCCCGGAACAAAGGTCTCAACACGTGCTTTCGCGGTCAGTTGGAAGCCTTTTGTAGAATCCCACGGCGTATAGTAGAAGGCTATTCCATCGACTGTGCTGGAGATCTTGCCCTTGCCGTTAAGACTTTCCACAGTTACGCTCCCGTCATCGTTAACTGTAACGGCGTTATTCACTAAATCGGTGCTGCTTCCGAATATGCGGTATTGCCATTCGGGCTCTGTTGGTATGTAATCGGCAATATATGTTACAGGGTCTGAAACTTCCGAGCTGTTGGATTCTTCACCCCTGTATGAGGTAACACTGAATTTATAAACAGCGCCGTCGGTGAGATTTGTTAAATTATGCGATGTGCCTTCTATACTTGAGACACAAAGATCGTTTAAAACATCACCCGAACCATCCATAACGGTAAGCCCGTAATGGGTAGCTTCGGGCACTGCCGTCCAGCTTAAATATATCACGCCGCTGTCCTGTGTCACGGTAAGAACCGGCCTTCCAAGGGGCAGTACATATGAAACAGGCGGAGAAGATACGACCGGCTCCGATTTGTTGCCGCCCGAAATACCTGTAACCTTAAAGACGTACGAGCCGCTTTCGGTAAGGTTATATGTATGGGAAAACGAAAGGCTGTCTATATAATCGGCATACGTATAATTTGTAACGGTGGTATAGTTAACGCCTTCATCCTTTGATGCTTCAATGAAATAACTTGTTGTTGGTGTGAGGTCGTCTCCGGTCCATTCGATATGAACAACACTGTCATCGTGCTCATCCTGCATGGCGCTTATACTTGCGGGCACCGGAGGCGGACCCGATGGTTCCGACGCCTCGCTCAAATCGTATAACACTGTCGCTCCCTGCTTAATAACAAAGCTTTCCACTTCTGCCGTCGCTCCGCATATCACAAGACCAAGATGCATATCTGAAGTTTCTGAAGCTTCGTTGACTGTAAGGTCCTTTGACTGATCATTTATATAAGCGTAATACTTGCTGTTGGTTCTTTCAAGCTTAAGCTCAATTAACGTGCCTATAGCGGATGCATCTGAAATGTTAGGGCTGCCGGCTCCGTATGTGCCGTCCGCTTTTTTGTAATAGCTTCGGGCGCCACCGTCTCCTCTTGCCACTGCGGCGACAAGCAAATCATTTTCTCCTGTTCCGCCGAAAGCCCCAACTCCGACAACACCGCCGGTTCCGGTAATTGTGCGTCCTGTAACTTTAAGCGTTGTCTCTACGGTGAAGTCGCCGGAGATTTTATCGGCTGTTATCAGGTAACTTGTGTTCGTGATTCCGCCGCTTGAAAAGCCGCCGCTGTTTGCGGTATTTGATATGATAAGCTTTCCGTCCGGTGTTTTTGCAGCTGAAAGTGTATACAAAGGATTTTGGTTTACTTGCATAAGGCTTTCGATTGCTGTGGCTTTTTGCGTCATAAAAAGTTGGGTTCCCGTAAACAAGCTTGTAAAAAGAAATACAATGAGAAGTATACTGATTTTTTTATTCGGTTTCATTTTCTCCCTCCATTTCTGCATCAAAAAATTAACCGACATTTTGCCCTTTTGGCATCAGTTTCATGCTCTCATGTTGCAGAATATTTACTTTTATCAAGATTGTCTGCTTTTGGGATCCCTACTGCAAGTTTACTGCAATTCTATATTATTATGGAAGCCTGGTAAATGTAAATATTCATATTCTTATACTCATTTTCACTGA
>DATCLI010000241.1:0-10452 GCA_036563955.1 Clostridia bacterium
CAGTAACTGTAATCAGAAGCATTTGTAAAAAAACTTTTCTTTTTAATTTTGAATAATCATTCTTTGTTTTATCTCGATTACTTTTCAATTTTATAGCCAACCCCCCAAACCGTTTTGATGTATTTGGGATGTTGCGCGTCATCACCCATTTTTTCTCTTAGATGTCTTATATGAACCATTACCGTATTATTGCTGTTGGTGAAATATTTTTCTCCCCACACCTCATGGAACAATTCTTCAGAACTAACCACGCGTCCGCGATTTGAAGCCAGCACCCAGAGAACGGAAAATTCTGTGGGAGTTAGAGATAGTGGCCTTTCGTTCAAGATGCATTCGTGAGTATCCTTGTTTAAAACCAAACCTGCAAACGCTATCAGCTTATCTTCTCGTAATTGTTCAGACAAATTGTACTTTGTAAATCTTCGCAACTGTGCTTTAACACGGGCAACAAGCTCTAAAGGTTTAAAAGGTTTTGTAATGTAATCATCCGCACCAAGTGTCAGCCCGGTAATTTTATCAATTTCTTCTTCTTTAGCAGTCAGCATAATAATGGGAAATGTATACTTTTCCCGGATTTGCCGGCAGATTGAAAAACCATCTGCATCGGGAAGCATGACATCCAGTATTGCTAAATCTATTTTTTGGCTTTCAACACAGTGCAGAGCATCCCGCCCATAATTGAACTTGAATACATCATAATTTTCGTTTTTTAAGTATACTTCAATCAAATCCGCAATGGACTGTTCATCATCTACCACTAAAATATTTGCTGCCATAGTCTGCTAAACTCCTTCTTTCACAAGAAACCATAAATATTATATCAAGGAGTCGAAAACGGTTTTTTATGATAATCTTATCATATTCTTAAGATTATCTTAACTGTTTATATTTCCGTGGGTTCTTCATTATCGATACTCTTATCAATGGCATGGCGGAGTATTTTCTTTGAAGTATTCTTAATGAATTCTTCTTCGCGGACCTTCACCTTTCTGATGGTCTTATGCGGCGCCATTCTGCTGTTTACCTTCTTTATCTCCTTATTAAAGTACGCATTGATAGCCTCCGTACCTTCAATACCTTTTAATCCGAGTAATTCGTAATCCGGAAATATCTCGGCAACGATAACTTCCTTATTGTTCTGGTTCTTTGATTCCCCGGCATAAACAACGACCTCTGAAACACCGTCTATCCTCTTTACCTCCTGTTCGATCTCCTCAGGATAAACATTCTTACCGTTACTCAGTATAATGATATTCTTTCGTCTGCCGGTAATAAATAACCAGCCCTCACCGTCGAGCTTTCCATAATCTCCTGTCATGAAGTAACCGTCTTCATCGAATGCTACAGCAGTAGCCTCAGGATTTTTGTAATAACCGAGCATAACATTGGGTCCTTTTACGCAGATCTCCCCCTCTCCGTTTTCATCAGGGTCTTTGATTTTAATCTGCTCACCTATTATGGGTACCCCGACACTGCCTTTTTTCTGATACTTATTTCTGTTGCATGAAACCAGAGGTGAACACTCGGTTATTCCATATCCGTTAAGAATAGTTATACCTATGGCATCAAACATGTCAATTATATCCTGGTTTATTGCCGCACCGCCCGAAATGATCATCTCAAGCTTTCCGCCGAAATTTTCAAGTATGCTCTTAAAGAATACATGCCGTAAATCTATGCCTATTTTCCTTAAGAAATTGCTGATCTTTATCATGCGCTTCAGCGTATCAGCCTTCCCGCTTTTCTGAGCGGTAGTCCATATTCTTTTATACATGGTTTCTACGAACAACGGCACCAGAACCAGATGACTTGGCTGTTGCTCCTTTATTTCATTCAGGAAATACTTAAGTCCGCTGTTAATAAAGGTAGTGCAGCCCTGCGAAAAATGTCCTGCAAAAACCACCGTGGAGCAATAGGTGTGATGCGGCGGAAGCACTGACATTGTTTTAGGCGTTATAGCAAAGAGATACATGCCCTGTGTCATGTCTGAAGCGATATTTTTCTGGGAAAGCATAACTCCCTTGCCTTTGCCTGTTGTTCCAGATGTGAATACAATGGTCGCAAGCCTGTCGGGATCGATTTCATAGTCATAGTATGAATTATCTCCGTTTTCGAATCTTTCCTTCCCCTTTTCAGCCAGATCCGAAAGCTTGAAGGCCGAATTCATCATTGGCTCACCCATGCATATATAGGTTTTTAAGGCGGAAGCGCTGTCACTGATCTTCATGATCTTTTCTTCGACAGAAGTGCTGTAGACAATATATTCGTACTCGGCAAAATCGAGTATCCCCGTTAATTCATCAAGAGGCATATCCTTGTCTATCGGAACCACGATCGCTCCTATGGCTATAAGCGCAAAATAACTGCAGATCCAGTTATATGATGTTTCGCCTATAATGGCGACCTTTTTATCAGTGCAACCCAAAGATATCAGCTCTGTACCCATATTCCGTACATAGTCACGTACTTCTCTGAAGGTTACATCAACAGTTTTTGTATCATGCGGATCTTTTTTATAGGAATATGCTATTCTATCGGGATATTTCCTGGCTACATTTTCGACCATTACCCGGAAATTTTCAAAGACTGTGGTCTCGTACAGTGGATATTTTATGTCAGTATTCATTCTCCTGGATACTCCTTACATCTGTTTGTCGATAATTATATATAACAATTCTTTTTAATCATAACTTTATCATAAGCTAATTTCAATATCAGGAGAGATAGGTATTTGGATCTGAGGCGTTGAGTTTTCACACTGCTATACAGAATTATCCTCATTTTGATAAAATGTTTTTTCCGCAAGCATCTTGAAGTTCTTGTTATACTTCTGGACAGTTTTTCTAAATGCCCATTCAAACAATAATTTATCCATCAAGGCTCCCAATATCCAACCTGGCAATCTATAATCCATTACCCAGTCAACATGAGTCATTTGTTCATTGATACGACGCATCTTTGTGCACGATTTGAAATAACCTCCCAATGGCGTTTTTCCCGTTGTTTCTACAGTCAGGTTTTCAGGTTCAAAACGGGATACTTCCACCGGACTGCTTAAAAGAATCCCTGCTTTTTTATAAACCAAAATGTATTTGGTTCCCTTACGGTTAATCGGGCCGCTGATTCCCTTTACCGCAACAACATCAAACTGCCATTCCGGAATTTTTTCAGTCTGCAATCCAAAGCTCCAGACATGTTCAACCGGAGCTGCGACAGTAAAATACAGTTTTATAAATCCCATTCATTGCTCACCCCCATATACAGGACCATTTATCATATTCTTGGACACAGGGATAAGTTTTTGTTTTGGAAACGTGTCTTTTTCCCACCTTCAAATAGGACAGAATCATCTGTTATTCGGATATTTCCTCGGGTGTTAGCGGGGGTGTCATTAATTCCTGATACGCTGCCTCCCTCGCTCTGTGTGTTATTTGTATTGACTCCCCTATCTCCTCTAACGGAGACAGGTCTTTCTTCTGTGCCCACTTCCCCGCCATTAATGTTTGGTGGTAAGCGTTCTCCGCCCTCTCCACCATCTTCTCGATCAGTGGAACGAGTCTGCCCGACAGTCTCAGCTCACGATACTGCTTCGGGTACTTCTGTTTTATGTTCTGCTACGCTTTCCATTCCCAACTGTCTTTCTGGAGAGGCCGGATTTCCCGCTGCGTTATCAGCAATCCGATTGGTTTCCGGCAAATTTGGCATCATATATAACCATTTTAATTACTTCTGCCTGACAACATAATAATATTTATTTGAGCATATTTTATCATAACACCAACTCATCACCAAGTATTATTGAACATAATTATATCACTTTTTGTTTTCAGGGATGTCACACAAGAAACCGGCATATGGAAATTTATAAAACATTACCGGTGTACCGAATATATCGATAACCTTTCCTTTTGCTGTTCCATTGATAATCTGCTCTGCACCTTCAATAAGTTTTGCAATCAATTCCAGACTGACCGGGAACGAACCATGTGACGGATATATTGTGCCAAACGCATCGGTATACATGGACAGCTTCTTCAGGCTCTCAACATACAAGGACAAATTTCTGTGTTCCTTGAACATGAAAATGTTTCCATCCTGAATGGAATCTCCTGAAACAAGCACCCTGCTGTTTGTATCCAGTACAGCTATGCTGCCGGGCGTATGTCCCGGTATGAAAATGATTCTCAGTGGTCTGTTTCCAAGATCTATGATGTCATTATCTTTTACAGGCAGAATAGTTCCCAGCCCACCGTGTGCCCTGTAATTATCCTTTTCATCTGGATGCATATAACAATAATCAAAACTGCCGTTCCCAGAAATATGATCAGGATCAGCATGTGTATTCAGAAGCATTATCGGCAGTTTTATGATACTTTCCGCAATTTGTCTTGCATCCGGTGTATTCATACCGCTGTCAATAAGCAGTGCCCTTTCTGTTCCGGCCAGTAAGAAAAATCGCACTCCGTTGTCTTCTATCCGCCATGTGGTATCGTTTATTTGAATAATGTCAGCCATCAATATCCCTCCAAATCATTATTTATCTCATCAAATCCAAACGCTCAAATGGTTAGAGTTGATGGAATTGATGTCTATGAGCAATTCCTTGTAGCATCTGTTAAGACAATATAGACTTCCCTTCATCTTTTTTCTTTATAAGCATAGCCAAAATCTATCGGTGGAGCTGCTCTCTTTTTCTTACATTATAATTTTTCCTGCTATATTTTGCAAATTATCCTAATTTTATCTCATTTGTTTAATTAGTTCATTAAATAACTCACAAATATTTTCGCTATGCTCATTATTGAATTGCAGCAATTCAGAAATGGCATTGATAATGCGGTCGCAGGGACAGGTTCATTGTCCCATGACGGTCGCAGGGACAGGTTCATTGTCCCATTTGTTTTCAAAAAGCGTGTGATAGATGAAATACGATTAGTTAATTGGTTGGGACAATGTACCTGTCCCATTCCTTCATGTCCCTGCTTTATTACCGATCTGATGATACTTCCACATTAGGTAGTAATGCTTTGACTCTATCTATTAGCGGAGTCCCTTGTTCCGATGGATCACGTCGATAATCCGGAACAATTACTTTTTTCAGCGTTGATATTTTCGTAAGTGGAGTCAGATCGCAATCATCGGGCAACCGAAGTTCCAATGTTTCCAATTTCAGTGAAGATATCGCGGATATATCATGGCAATCTTCAGCAAGCAAATCAAGCCTGGTAAGATTAGTAAGTTCTTCTATACCGGAAACATTAGTTAAGCCAATTGCAAACATACGCAGGTGCTCAAGCGATTTCAACTGCTTTACTATCTGAAAAGTCTCCTCATAACAGAAAAGCTCAAGATATTCAAGCTGCAACCTGGGTAATACAGTATAGTCGACATTATGTGCACCTGCGAGACTCATATATTTAAGTTCCGGCATCCCTACAAATACATTTAAATCTACATTTTCTGTGTTAATTAAGCCGACCACTGATAATTTTCTCAGTCCCCGTAAAGGTTCGGAAGATGATAATTGCTTGATATCGGTCAGCGACAGATTCCTCAGTTCAATAAGCATAGAGATTGGAGATATGTCCGTGACATTGTTACCCCCAATGTCGAGAGTCTCAAGCGCAATGAGGCCGGATACCGGCGAAATATCGGAAATATTATCTGCAAAAAGGTCTAAATTTTTAAGCCTTTTTAGACAATCAATCGTTTCGGTATCTTCGAGTGCGGAAATCGACAGGTTTTCCTGGTAATTTACAGTCAAGTATTTAAGGCTGGTGAAGTGTTCCAAATCAGCTAACGATCGTATCTTTCCTGTTCTGCCTCTTTCTGTGCCGTCATTAAGGCTAAATCCGTCTCTCCAGGCGCTATTAACCCGATACTCGTCATTGTCTTTAATAATTATCTCTCCCCAAATTTCGATCCTTTCAATGAGCTTAACATCGTCATAATAAATGTCACCGCTTGGCTTGCCAAGATACTCACGGATCAGCCGTTCAAATTCCGCATCCTTCCATTGTATTACATAGTTATCACGGAACTCTATGGTGCTTGATTCGATAATACCAAGTTTCCGGCCAATTATCTCATCACCTGTTTCGTTATAGACCCGCTGCATGATTTCCATGGCTTTATCGTGCCAGCCTTCTGCCTCATAAGCTTCTGCAATGGCAATATATCCATCTATGATCGACTTCTCAACACCTTCAAGGGCGTGTGCAAGGTTTTCATTACCAGTAGATTCTACACCAGCCTTCAGCAAATCAATAGCCTCTTGCTGCCTGTCAAGGTGCAGATATGCATCAGCGCCGCCCAGGTAAGCACGTACATTCCTTGGTTCGACCTCAATAATCTTCGTAAACTGCAGTATTGCCTCTTCGTAGTTGAGATCCCACAAATACTTTTCTCCAAGATCGAGCATTTCTGACACGACATAAGTCGACTTTGCCTGCCCTTGTGTCAAATATATCGTGATACCTGCTATGGCGATTATTGCAATGATTGCTGCCACAATCACAATTATACGCTTTTCCATGGTCTTATCTCCTTGCAAACTTCTATTAAAATCAACTATATATTAGCATATTATGTGAGCGTACTCAAGAAAATAAGACCATCCATTGCCAGAGTTGATTCAACAATCAACTCGATGGAGAAAGCAAGATCCTTTCCTACCCTGTTGCCGCTGTTCTTTGCATCTATATCCAGATCATATGCATCGCAGGGAAAAAATGTCGCTCCCGTACCCTCAATATTTTCCCTGAATTTCTCAAAAGAAAAATAAGTCACCTCATGTCCAGCATCAATCATCTCTTTCACAAGTCCCAGAGTAGGATTGGTATGACCGTGGGCAGGAATACAAAACCATGCAATCTTCATATTACACGCCAGCCTTTGCTTTACCATCGTATTTATTGTTTTACAAATTCATCAATAGCTTTTTTGAAATCGGTGTCGTTTTCAACCGCAATATCGACCTTTATTCCCGTGCCGTGTATATTCTTCTCAAGCACGTTCCAATAATGGTTTACAAGGAAAAGCGCGTATTTTCTGTTTAGATTGTTATATAAAATTTGGCCTACTCCGCGCCCCATCGTTTGCCTGCCGATTATCGCAACATTGTCCAGATGTGTTTTAAGGCCAAGGGCCAGAAGTTCTGCAGCGCTTGCGGTTTTTTCATTGACGAGGATTGCCGTCTTAGAAAACTTAACGCAGTTTTTACCGGATTGATTCGTTGTTATATATCCTCCGCGTTCAATATAATAGTTTGTAAAACATTCGGGAAGAAGAGTGTCAAGCATTATGCCGGCTTCGCTTGTAAGCCCGCTGCTGTTATTTCTCAGGTCTATTATCAGTACCTTGTCTTCCGGGTTCTCAACCGATTGTATATATTCGTTGAAATATACTCCTGTCCCCGGCGAAAAATCGCTTATTTTTATATGCACGGTGTTGTTTTCCAGTTTTGCCGAAACCAAAGCATCTGCTTTCCGGTTCATATAAGAATCATAATCACTGCCTGTAAGCAGTAAAGTCAGATCATCATCAGGACTTTTTACCGCTTCAACCAGTTTAATGATATCTCCGATGGTATACGCTTCTCCTTTATTCAGGAATTCGGATATTGCTTCCAATACTTTTTCCGATTCATTATAGAAAAGATAATAATCCCTAATGAAATTTATAATTTTTTGTCCGGAAAGCGTAAATCGCTCGTATTCGAGCTTTTCCATAAGATATACCAAAAGACTGTAATTCGGATAGACAGACTTTGCCCTGTCGGCATACTCCTGAGCTTTGTCAAATTCCTGGAGCTTTTCGTATTCAAGCGCTATGTACGTCATTGCAACAAAATCGTTTGAGGGATCAAGGCTGAGAATCTGTTGATATACCTCTATTGCTTTCCGTGAATTTCCCTGCTTTGACAAGCTTGTTGCTTTTATCAGCAGCAGGTATCTGTCGTTTGGAAAACGTTTAAGAAATTCATCCGCTGCGTTAACGCATTTTGTATAACTGCCCATGTTAAAAAGAGCAGAAGTCATATTAATGCAAGCATCATAATAATTTTTGTCTATTGCAACGGCTTTCTCGAACAGTTTATACGAGTCCTTGAATTTTTCCTGTTTATAATATACTAAGCCCAGAAGATTATATGCCAGTTTGTTTTGGTTATTTGCTTCGATTACGGCATTTGCAATTTCTTCGGCTTTTGCCAAATCGCCAAGTTCCAGGTAGCATAACCCCTTATTAGCCAAAATGTCAAAATTATCAGGTCTAAGTTCAAGGCATTTATCGTATGTTACAATTGCTTCCTCATATTTTCCCTGAGAATAAAGCGCTTTTCCCTTATAAAAATACGCGTCATATGATTTGTTATAAACAGTTATCGCGGCGTCAAAATATTGAACGGCTTCCTGATATTTTGCTTCATTTAATTTTTCCATACCCGACTCAATATTAGAATCTGCTTTTTCTTTAGCATTTAAAGATTGTCTGACGGAATAAGGCAAATTTAAAAATACACTATTGAACTGACTGTTCACATATTGATATTGTATTATGCCGTTATTTTCGGGCATACCATCAGTGTCGCCATATCCGAATTGAACCTTAAGGTCAAGCTGCTCGATATAATAATCTTTGTTTATTACAGCATTGATTTCCAAATGATCTATATAATCATTTATAGTGAGCTCTCTATTTCTTTTTTCCTGCAAAAAGCTTCTGAGAAAACTCTGAAAAGTGCCGCTGCCGGTAAGAATATACTTGCCTTCCTGTTCCGTTACGGTAAGATTGTTGCATAATTCCTGTGTTGGCCTTAATAAACTGAAAACTGAAGTATTCGCAAATACTTTATCGGATTTTTCTGTTGTATTTATGCTCCAATGGTCTTCATCAGGCTTCTTTGTATAAATATCATTCCTTTCAACCCATATTTCAAGGTCGTTATTGTTTCCTTCCTTGGTTTTCTGGTAATAAAGCGATTGTGAACTGTTAAGCTTGATTTCATCAATCGTTGTACTGGTTGTTCCTCCGGTTTGGACTGTTGTCATTTGAAGCGAAGCGAAACCTGAAAGCGTATTATGTTTCATTTGTGTATTTGACAATATATCTCTTACATGATAATAATCCCTTCCGTATATCCATGACAAAGCCGTTATGTTCTGGCCGTAAAAGCTCATTTGAAAGACCATCTCTTCGGTTCCCCTGACAAGAGTGTAGTAAATGGATTGATCGCTTAAATATATGCTCTTCGGGGTATCCGATTCTTTGTATTCGTTTATTGTATATGTTTCGTTCCCATTCTTTGTACGTCTGATCAAACTGCTGCCGTTATTGGTTTTTACGGCTGCATAAAGCCAGTATCCGTCTGAATTTATACAAAGAGGTGTCTCAGCGATTATTTTTTCAGGTATCCCGCCTATAAACGGCAGACGGTAAAAACCTTTTTCACCGTCATCGCGCACCATATAAATATAATTGTCGTCTATCATTTTTAAACTGTATTTATAAGAATCATATACAACAGCTCTTATCCCTGTTCCATTTATCCTTGCGCTGCATACGGCGCCGGCTCTCGATGTGTTTATATAATAAATGAAACTGTTCTGAACAAACCAGTTTTTCGGTGAAAAGTCACCGCCTTCGAGTATTTTTTCCGTAACCTTTCCGTCCGCGCTTGAGCGGTAAAGGATATTAGAACCGTTTGGGCTGTAATATATCCATCCGTTTAATATTTGCATTGATTGAACAGGTTTATCAATTATAATTTCTTTTTGAGATGAGCCGTCTTTTAAAAAGCGCATTGCTTTTTGAATTCCATTGTCAACGCCTATGCAGTATATCCAGTCATCCAGTATATGTAAATCGCATACGATACCTTCGGTAATTTTCTCCTGCATTTTATTTTCATTATTTTCACGAACCAGCACCCCGTCCTGAAGAATATAGTAATTCCATACGCCGTCAGTCGCGTACCTGCCTCCGTTCAATATATTCCCAAGCTCTTTGTTAAATATAGTTTCATTTATATATACCGTTTTTGTATTGTTATCCCAGTCAACATCAGCTCCGAGAGCTTCACTTATAAATCTGACGGGAACGAATATCCTGCCGTTAAGTCCAACCGCCGGAACATCCATCGATATTCTTCTTCCGTTAACCAATGCGACAGGATTGTCCAATTGAACTCTAACTTCAATGCCGCCTTTTGAAACTTCAACTGTTTTTGTATAGTTATCCCATTCAACTAAAGCGCCCATTGCCTCAAAAACGCCTCTTATAGGCACCATTGTCCTGCTTTTATAAAAAAACGGCTGCACATCGAAGCCGATCAAATTGTCGTTAACATAAACCTTTATATCACCCTTTATTACATAGTTCTCATCCAATGCAAACGATGGTGCTGAAATAACCATTGCCGATATAATCAGGAAAAGAATGGCAAAGATTTTC
>DATCLI010000242.1:0-10564 GCA_036563955.1 Clostridia bacterium
TGTTCTATCAGGTATAGGTATAAACCTGTGCTTATATACGCAATGATAAACATGAAATATTTATTTTTTTTGCCGAACAGGTAACCGAGAAGAAACCATACCCATACCAGAAGCAGGGATGCGACAGGGAATACGGACCAATAAAGATTTCCGCCCGAATATATATCGAGAGATATTAAAAATAACGTAATCGAATAAACATCAATTGTAATAACCTTAATAAAGCTGTATCGTTTCATTAAAGCCGGGTAAGCCATCAGTATCCACAGCAGAAGCAGCGAAGCGATCGGGTAGAAAGACCATGTTACTGTGCGATTGCTTTTAAAGTCAATCATAAGACACACTACAATTGGTATCACGATAATAAAAGTCATTAAATAAACAAACGCTTTACTTGGAACGAGATTGACTTGCCGGGACCCTGTTCTTTGGCTGCGCTCAGGATAGCGCTGATACTCTTCCTCGGTTTCTTCCATGTAATAGACCGGAGTATTGCAAAGCGGGCACGCGGTTAAATTCCGCTCAAGCTCAACACCGCACTTAACGCAGTATGCCATAATACCATCCTTTCCGTTCAAATTTCAAATTCATGTATATTGCTTTCGATTTTTATGGGTATCCCCATCTTCACGAGTTTGGTAAAAAAAGTTCTTTCGAGTTCCGGTTCGTTAACAAGCCGCCCGAATGAGATATATAAGCTGTCCTTGAATCCGGTGACCGAGCAGCCTGTTTTATTTACAGTTCCTGGCGCGGGAATAAATTCAATCCGTTCGACATACTCCGTCATTTTATCCGGAAGCGTTACGAGACCAAGGTTGGAAATTGTTCCGGAATAAAGGTTTTCACCAAGGCGCCTGTAAATAAACGGCAGAAAAAGTTTTTTAATAAACAGCGGAACAATTCTGACAAAGAGGTTGCGCTGGCCTCCAACATTGCGGCTCAACTGCCTGCTTATCGATTTTTCATTTATCTCCGATATCATACTGTTTTGAACTATCTTTAATATTTCCTCAAATGTGTACTCTCCAAGCCTCGGATCAATCCCCGGAATAACAAATAGAGAAAAATTACGCATTGTCTTCGAGGGGTATATATTTCTCATATTCACGGGAACGGAAATCGATATCGGGCGCTTGCGGCGTAAGTTCTTCACATATTTGTCCTGGATGGCCTGCATTGAATCAATGTAAACCGAAGTTAAAAGAACTGTCAGCGAAACATTTCTCTTTTTGGCTTCGGCTAAAATATTGTTTAAAGGTGCAATTCCGGTAATTACATAATAAATGCCTTTCTTTACAAGCTTTCCGGGAAGATGATAGGATCGTTCTCTTGTTTCGGGAAGCGGAAGGGACGGCTTGTAGAAGCGGTTATACGCGTCTTCGAATTCACCGCTGTCCGGTTCCTCGTCTACGGTAAATATCCCATTTGGTTCGCCGGGATTCCTGCCTGTTTCTTTCAGATATTGATAAACAAGAGATTTCAAAAAGGTCACGGCGCCCGTGCCGTCTGTCAGCACATGGCAGAATTCCACAGCAACTCTTTTGTGATAATACCGCACGCGGAACAAAAATCCGCGGTTGGCAACTGGTGAAAGACGGCCGCACGGGTATTTTACGTCCTTTTCAACGCGCGGCATCTTAGGATTGTGTTCGAGGTAGTACCAGAACAACCCGCGGCTCAGCCTGACCCTGTAATAAGGAAATCTGTCGATAACCTTCACAAGAGCGTTTTGCAGGGCGGAAGGCTCAACCGTTTCGGTAAGCGTTGCCGCAAAACGGAACATTGTAGTGATTCTGTCGGACTGTATTGAGGGATATATTATCGCGGCGTTATCAAGCCGGTACCATTTGACATTTTTTTTCAAGGCATCCTTTTTATCTGCCATAACATCCCCTTCCGCGTTAATCATGTCTATAATTACACTATACCATGAATTTAAGAAAATCATAAGATTTTTGCTTAACATATTTTGCACATGTTACACAATAATTACCGCTGGTTTCGTTTCAGTCATTTTGTTTCGAAAAACTATTGTACAATATTTCGCAAGTCAAACACTATTCCCGCGGGTCCTGCTTCGCGGGTCGAGGCATTGCTGCCGCGTTCCGGTGGGTACGCGGCTTTACTTCGGGTGTTTCGTTTCCTTGTGCGGCAAAGCACATACAGACAACACGCCTTAAGGTCCTTTTTTATTTTTGCTGAGAGGTCTCCATATCCCGGGTCGCTCATTAGCCCGCCCCACATTTGCCTGTAAGAAGCAGGGCGTTGGAGCATGTCGCCCTGCGTCACCGAAAACACCCGAACCACCCGCTGTTTATCTGGTTGAATCAGCACCGTAATTAGAGGAACTATTGTACAATTGTTCTTCGTAACAAAGCCCTAACAATATAACAGCGGGCGATAATTTGCTGTAATTATTGAAAATAAAATTTGTAAATAATATAATGGACTTAAAAATAAAAGGAGAGGTTTCAATGGCAAAAAGAGGAGGCTTCCCGAGGGGCGGAATGGGAGGCGCTAATATTAACAACCTTATGAAGCAGGCAATGAAAGTCCAGCAGGATATGGAAAAGGCTAAAGAGGAGCTTGCTGATAAAACCGTCGAAGCTTCCAGCGGAGGGGGAGCTGTTAAAGTAACGGCAACTTGTGATAAAGTCATTAAATCAGTTGAAATTTCGCAGGATGTTGTTGATCCGGATGATATAGAAATGCTTCAGGATCTTATTATGGCAGCGGTAAATGAAGCTTTGAGAAAAGCGGATGAAGAGGTGCAGGCTGCTTTAGGCAAGTTTACCGGCGGTATGGGGGGCATCCCAGGGTTGTTTTAAACTTTCACGGGAGATTAACATGAGTATGTATGTAGCGCCTGTAGCAAGGCTGATAGACGAATTTGAAAAACTTCCCGGAATCGGGCATAAAACAGCTCAGCGGTTAGCTTTTCATATATTGAATATGCCATATGAAAAAGCAATTGGGTTTGCAAAGGCAATAGTTGATGCGAAAAAGACCGTTAAATATTGTTCTGTCTGCGGAGATTTGACAGATATTGATCCATGCAGGGTATGCGGGAGCGATAAACGGGATCGTTCGGTTATTTGTGTTGTAGAAAATCCCCGTGACGTAGTTGCGATGGAAAAAGTGAGAGAGTACAAAGGGCTTTATCACGTTTTGCACGGCGTGATTTCCCCTATGGAAGGGATAGGACCGAACGATATCAACATTAAAACTCTGATAAAGCGCATCAGCGAAGCTGAGATAAACGAAGTTATTTTAGCTACGAATCCGGATGTTGAAGGAGAAGCCACCGCAATGTATATTGCGAAACTGATAAAGCCGATGGGTGTCAGGGCAACAAGAATTGCTCACGGCCTTCCGGTCGGAGGGGACCTTGAGTATGCCGATGAAGTAACTCTTGCAAAATCACTGGAAGGAAGAAGAGAGATATAGGGGGATATGCTTATGAAGGTACATAAGGCAATTATTCCGGCGGCGGGACTGGGCACCCGTTTTTTGCCGGCAACAAAAGCACAGCCGAAAGAAATGCTTCCCATTGTTGATACGCCTACAATACAGTTTATTGTGGAAGAAGCGGTGTCTTCAGGAATAGAAGACATTATAATTGTCACTGGCAGGAGCAAAAGAGCGATCGAAGATCATTTCGACAAGTCGTATGAACTTGAGGAAGCACTTAAAAAAAGCGGAAAAGAGGATTTGCTTCTCCAGATTCGAGATATTTCCAATCTTGTAAATATACATTATATCCGTCAAAAAGAGCCTAAAGGTCTTGGCCATGCCATACACTGCGCAAAGGCGTTTATCGGCAACGAACCGTTTGCCGTACTGCTTGGGGACGATATTGTAAAATCCGAGGAACCATGCCTTAAACAGCTCATTAATGTGTATAATGAATATAAAACCACGATACTTGGAGTTCAAAAGGTACCGGAGAGTGAAGTATCCAGTTATGGAATAATCAGCGGAAAACAGATTGATGAAAGAGTGGTTAAAGTTACCGATATGGTAGAGAAGCCCGATATTGATCAGGCGCCTTCAAATACTGCCATTCTTGGCCGTTATATAATATCACCGGCTATTTTCTCACATCTTGAGAACATACCGCCCGGGAAAAACGGAGAAATTCAATTAACGGATGCATTAAAAAGCCTGATGAAAGATGAAGCGATATATGCGTATCATTTTATTGGAAAACGGTATGATGTAGGGAACAGGATGGGATTTTTAAAGGCGACTGTTGAATTTGCCCTGGACCGCGACGATTTAAAGGATGAATTCAGGGCATGGCTGAAGCAGATAATAAAAGACTGAAAAAATGTATTTTAAAAGCCGGTGCTTTTTATAAACACCGGCTTATTTAACATAAAAACAAAGCCTGATTGGAAATAAAAAATCTAAGGCAAAACTATATCATTGATGCAAAAACATTTATTGCGTCATGTTCCACCATCAAATTCCCATATTCATTCAAATAGCCCTCAAAAAACAAAACATTTGAAACCCTGTCCCCGTATTCGGACAGAATGTTTTCGATCTTGTTCATACCCTGGTTTATGGCATCGACCTTTCGAAGCACGAGATAGTAAGAACCTTCGCATTGATATACCGAACTGCTCCCCCTGTAAAGAGGTTTCAGGCGGGCAGCAAGCATGCACAAATCCTCAAAGGTTTCCAGATTGTATATCATAACGGTGGAACATATACCGCTCGTTTTTCTTTTTATTCTCAGGTCGTTGCGTCTGTACCGGTTTTTTATAAATTTTTGAATGGATTCGAAGTCGCCGTCTTCGTCAATTTTTGTTATTGTGATTACAAAACCCTGCTCAACATCGGTTACCGCCTCAATACATAGTTGAGATTCGTGGGTCTCAAAACCAAGTTCCAATTCCGCCTGTTCCATCAGATCCCAAAAAAGCTCCTGGGTTTCAGGGGAATTGTAATTGAAAGAGGAAAGATCGATGTCCCGTTCTTCCAAATCTTCGAAAGTGACAAAGATGCGTATTTTATTTTCATTAATTTTTTCAATTCTCATATCGGGTATCCTCTAATTTTTATTTGGACATCTTTTTAATCGGTATTTGTTATACTTATCTTAATACTATTATACTTTGAAAATACCGCATTGAGAAGTACCAAATTATTGTTTTTATTTAGATTATACCGTAATAACCCGGTTTATCAAGCGTAATGCGGAATATCTTCAATTTTATTGTGACCTATATATTTTTACATATCATATTTCCCCAAAAAATGAATTCTTAATCAAAAAGCCAGGAACAATATTCCCATAAAGACATTGCGGGTGTATAATTATGTCTGACAGGAATGTAAAAAATGAAGGGTTTTGTAGCATTATGGAGCAGTTAATTCTGGCATCGCAGTCCCCAAGACGAAAATTGCTTTTGCAGCAGATAGGCATACCATTTTCCGTGTTTCCTTCAGATGTTAAAGAGCCGATAAATATGAAGATGAGTCCTGATAAAATTGTTATTGACTTATCCGAAAAAAAGGCGGAACAGGTTTGCGGGAAATTGGAATGCTGCTCCGAAGGCCCCCATATCGTACTTGCTGCCGACACTATTGTTGTTTTGGATGAAGTTGTAATGGGAAAGCCAAAAGACCCGGCAGAAGCGTTTAATATGCTTGAAGCGCTTTCGGGCAGGTGGCATGAAGTAATAACGGGTGTTACACTAAGAACTGTGAATACAACAAATAAAATAATGACGCATGCCGAAAAAACGAAAGTAAAAATACGCAAATTATCGAAACAAACAATACAGCGATATATTGACAGCGGCGAACCGTTCGATAAAGCCGGCGCCTACGGTATTCAAGGCCTGGGTGCGCTTTTGGTTGAAAAATTGCATGGTTGTTATTATAATGTTGTAGGATTGCCGTTATACAAAGTATCTGTCATGCTTAACGACATGGGTTTTAAAATTTTGTAAAAGCGGATATGTAAAAATGCAAATCTTATTGCCGGCCTTCGATACATTTCTGCGACGAATATTTACCGTGTTTGCGGGAGCAAACACAATACACAAATGAAGGAAAGGAAGAAATAAGCTATGTTTATAAGGGATATTGGTATAGACCTTGGAACGGCTAACACATTGGTTCATATGAAAGGAAAAGGAATTGTTCTCAGAGAACCTTCTGTCGTTGCAATAAACAATAATACCGGAGAAGTATTGTCCGTCGGGCTTGACGCGAAAAACATGATTGGACGTACGCCGGGGAATATTACGGCAATAAGGCCGATGAAGGACGGCGTAATAGCCAATTTCCAAATAACCCAGGGAATGCTTAGATATTTTATCCGAAAGGCTGTCGGAAACAACAGGATAATAAGGCCAAGAGTAGTGGTATGTGTACCTTCGGGTGTTACCGAAGTGGAAAAAAGAGCGGTAATTGACGCTACACTGCAGGCAGGCGCAAAAGAGGCTTATCTGATTGAAGAACCAATGGCGGCCGCAATCGGTTCGGGTCTCCCGGTTGAAGAACCCACAGGAAGCATGGTTGTTGATATAGGAGGCGGTACGAGCGAGGTTGCGGTAATTTCTCTCGGCGGCATAGTGGTCAGCCGTTCGCTGCGTATAGCCGGCGACGAACTCGATGATGCTATTGTCCATTATGTAAAAAAAGAATATAATTTAATGATAGGGGAACGGACAGCTGAAGATATAAAGATAAAGGTTGGTTCGGCATATCCTGTAAGCGACGAACAAAAATACAATATCAGCGGGCGGGACCTCGTGACAGGCCTTCCGAGGGATCTTTCGATAACATCCGGCGAAATCAGGGAAGCATTGGAGGAAACGGTTAACACAATAGTTGATTCAATTAGATATACCCTTGAAAAAACCCCGCCCGAACTTGCAGCCGATATTATGGAAAAAGGTATTATGCTTACGGGAGGAGGCGCTCTTCTTAAAGGGCTTGATAAACGGATTTATGAAGAAACCGGAATTCCCGTAAATATTGCGGAGCATCCTCTTGATTGTGTTGCTATAGGCACCGGTATGGTTCTGGAAGAATTAGAAACGTTAAAACACGTGTTAATTTCCTCTAATAAAGTTAGATAAGGGAAGAGCAGCATTCTATGATATGCCGTTGATGTAATATTGGGAAGGGGTTCAACCTTTTGCGGAGGCTTTTTGGAAACAAATTATTTATTATATCGCTGGTTTTGGTTTTGCTGTTTGTGCTTGCCGCTGTGACAGCGGGTGAAAACAGCAAGCTGAATGTGATCAGAAATGTTATTTCCGTGCCTCTTAAGCCGCTGCAGCAGGGTATCCAGTTAATCGGCGGAAAGATAAGGGATACCATACATTATTTCAGAGATATCCGGACCACGAAGGCTGAAAATGCCGAATTAAAAATAAGAATACGGGAAATGGAAAGAGAACTTGAAAAAGTACACCGCCTTCAGAAGGAAAATGAAAACCTGAAAAAGCTTTTGTCATTCAAGGAACAGTATACTGAGGAAATTATAGCGTGCAATATAATATCAAAGGATGCCGGGAACTGGTTTGAAATATTCACAATAGACAGGGGAAGCAAAGACGGCGTAGAAGCAGATGATCCTGTAATAAATGCCGACGGGCTTGTTGGAAGGGTATCTCGCGTGGGACTTCTTTCATCAAAGGTTGTATCTATTATAGACACCGAAAGTTCGGTATCGGCAAGGCTTTCGAAAACACGCGATCTTGTTATTCTGAGAGGAGACGCGCAGCTGAGGACACAAGGGCTTTGCCGGCTTGATTATATTACGCCGGATGTTGAGGTATCTGTCGGCGATAAGGTGGAAACTTCGGGACTGAACAGTTTATATCCCAAGGGGATAATGATCGGTGAAATAATAGAGGTAGTTAAAAATGAAGGACAATTCGATTATTACGCTATAGTTAAGCCTTCGGTTGATTTCAGAAGGCTTGAGGAGGTTGCGGTAATTAAAACCGGCGGTGAGAGAGAAGGAGATAACGAATGAGAAGGCGCATTCTGATGCTCACGCTCCTTGTATATGCTGCATGTCTTTTTCAAAGTACTGTATTCGGTTATATTGAGATTCTCAGGATAAGGCCGAATCTGCTTATCGTTCTGGCTGTAGCAATTTCTTTGGTTAGAGAAAACATGGAGGCGGCTTTTATGGGTCTCGTATGCGGTTTAGCCATGGATACCCTAATCGGCCGTGCGCTGGGATGGTATGGAATGTGTTTGTTCCTCGTTTGTTATGCTATCGGAATGATAAATTCAAAGTTATACAAGGAAAACCCGCTTATTCCGGTATTTTTTGTGTTTGTTTCTTCATTGTCGGTTGAACTTATGTACTATTTTATTAATTTCTTTTTGAAGGGGTATCAGGATTTCGGTTTTGTAATAACCAATATTATACTGCCTGAGAGCCTGTATAATTCGGTGCTGACATTATTTATATACCCATTGGTGCTTCATATATATAAAAAACTTGATAAGTACGATTTTGTTCATGCACGTTTGTAACGGGGTTTTAAGTTATGGACAGGGAAACGCAAAACAAGCTGAATATTGATTTGAAAAGAAGGTTTATCATATGTTTGGTTATCATGCTCCTCATATGCGGGGTGTTTTTGCGCCAGCTTGTCAATATCCAAATTGTAAACGGGCAGGAATACCTTGACACTTCTATGAAAAGGATCATAACGAACGGGGTTATATATGCGAACAGGGGTAATATTTACGACAGGTACGGTGTGCCGATAGCGGGCAACAGGATAGGTTTCTGCGTTCAGTTTGTAGACACCGGACTGTCCTCCAGAGAAAAGAATGACCTTATTGCCAGGGTTATAAGGTTATTTGATTCGAATGGCGATAAATATTCTTCGACAATGAGGGCTATATTCGCAAACAACCCTTACAGGTTCCTTACAAATAAGGAAGGGTTTATAAAACAGATAGCGGTAAGCGATTCCGACAGGGAAACGCTTATGGAAGCGGAGCCCAAGGATGTTTTTAAATATATGCGGGAAAAAACCTTTGAAGTTGATCCGATATATACCGATGAAGAAGCGTATCGTATTATGGAGTTAAGATATGAAATGCTGATAAGGCCTGCGACAATTTCAGACCCGCTTATCATTGCCGAGGATGTATCGATAGAGACTGTAGTTACTCTCGAGGAACGCAACAGGGAATACCCCGGATTCAGCACATTTTCAAAGCCTTTCAGAGAATATTACGATGCGGAACTCGTTGCGCATGTGCTTGGGCATATGGGAAATATTGGGGAACTATATGATGAATGGTCCGAAAAATATCCCGAATTGGGGTATACATGGAAGGATATAGTCGGAAAGACCGGTATTGAGCGTTCGGAAGAACACGTATTAAGAGGTATTAACGGCAAAACAAGAAAAGAAGTTGATACGGATGGAAGGCTTACATTTTACGAAATTGAGGAAGCACCGAAACCGGGACAGGATATTTACCTGACTATTGATTTGAATCTTCAAAAAGCGGCGCTCGAGTCATTAACAAGAAATATTGAAATAATACGAGGCAAGGAACACAAGAAAAACTTCCATGATGCAAATGCCGGAGCCGTCATAGCGATGGATGTAAAAACGGGTGAAATTCTGGCAATGGTAAGTTATCCTACGTATGATCCCGCCGTATTCCTGGAAGGCAGCAGCGAAAAAATAAATTACCTTTATACGCACCCGGATTCAATAACGCTGAACAGAGCGACAAGCGGGAAATACGCCCCCGGTTCCACATACAAGCCTCTCGTTGCGATTGCTGCGCTCGAATCGGGCACAATAACTCCCCAAACATTGGTCTACTGCCCATCAAGGAAGGAAATAGGCGGATTGATATGGCCAAACCTTGAAGGAAACCAGGGCAGAATTAATCTTGAGAAAGCGCTTGAAACCTCAAGCAATATGTTTTTCTTTCAGGTCGGTTTTGAAACGGGAATAGATAATATTGTAAAGTGGGCGAAAAACTTCGGGTTTGGAAAGAAAACAGGAATAGAAATAGGTGAAGAAATCGGTTCTCTCGCTTCAAGGGAATTCAAGCTTGTTAATTATAATGAAGGATGGGTCCCCGCCGATACGTGTAATGCTGCGCTTGGGCAGCTGTACAATGCTTTTACGCCCATACAGCTTGTAAATTATGTTGCGAGCATTGCAAACGGAGGAAAAATATACACGCCGCACCTTGTAAGAAAACGTGTGGACTCTTTGGGAGAGGTGCTTTTAACCAAAATTGAATACAGGGAATCGGGAGCTAAAGAATCTACAATAAAGGCCGTGCAAAAGGGTATGGTCGCCGTTACAAATTCCCAGGACGGAACTGCCGTGCATATATTTGGGGATTTCCCGTTTGAGGTTGCCGGAAAAACCGGAACGGCGGAAACAGGGCTCGAAGCTACATCGTCATCAAATGCTTTATTCGTATGTTATGCACCTGCCGACGATCCTGAAATAGCGGTCGCTGTTGTTGTCGAAAAGGGTGTGTGGGGTTCATGGACCGCACCGATTGCAAAGGATGTGTTAATGGCGTATTTTAA
>DATCLI010000243.1:0-5644 GCA_036563955.1 Clostridia bacterium
CGGGAATGCGAATTTATAGACTATTTCATCCGGTTAATCAAATCTACTGTAAGAGCATAAACGCAATCAAGCGTAACGGGTTTGTCAGGGCTAATCCGTTTGAGGATATCTTTCGAAATAATTCCCTCTTTTTCAGCCTCATCAAATGCATATCCGCGGGTATACGGAATATTGAGAGTTTCAAAAATGATTTCACACGCCTTTTCCCCGGTTAATATTTCATCAACTGCATAAGCGCGAATCCTTGTATCCAAATCAAGCGAATACATATCCGGCAAAACCTTTACAATCATATTAATAATTAATATCGCAAGATTTTCCTGGCTGGCCTCGATATCAAACAGGTAATCATTATTGATACCTCCGGCAACAAGTCCATATTCGGTTAAAACCTTAACCGAAGGCCATGCCCAATGCTCCTTGTTCGGATTCGGTTCGTCAAAATCAAAAAGTGTAATGCCCGCCCGTTTTAACAGTTTCTGATACTCTTCCAGCGTTTTGTCCGAAGGCTCGGTAAGATCCACCGGTGTAATGCCGTTAAGATAACAATATGCGGCCGTTACCCCCAATGCATTTCCGCTGGTTATGCTCACAGGCATCCGTCCGGCGCTCGTTGAAGCCAGCGAAGAAAACGACGCCTTTTTTCCTGCCATCATTAAATTGTCGAAATTCTGCGCAATAAAACATTCAAGCGGGATTGAATATACTTTAGGCGAGCCAAGTATATAAGTATATTCCTCGGATAACTCCGGGCTTACAAATTTTTCTCCGTCTACCGGAGCTGATGCCAGCACAATTTTAGTACGGAAATTACGGTTTTCGAGCACATCTTCAACAGTAAGCCTGTACCTGCCGTTGAAATGCCGGTATTCCGGTATGTAAAAATTTGAAGCACCCGCTCTGAATGAGCAGTTCTCAAACGGGACAAAAGCATATTTCAAAAACGCCGTCAGCGTCTTAGCCTCGGTAAGAGCATCCCTCAGGTCGGCTTCCAAAGCTATTGGATCATCCACATTAACCTGTCTCATTCTTATACCGCTGATTACCATACTGTCATCAGGCTGGCCGATAAAACTGAGATTTGAGATTTTTGTTTTCCTGCTGACCTTCTCATATTGTTCCAAAACCTTCTGAAAGTCATCCATGTCCTGCATTTGCTTCCTTATGCTTTCGATGTCTTTCCACTTCACATTTGAGATTGTAAAATTATAGTAGACCGGCATATAGGCATTTGGAACGCCAATATCACCCGAGCCCGTAAAATACGGTACTTTGCATATCTCCAAAAATTTCCCGTCTTCGGTTGCATCAATAAAAAATGACGCCTTTATTTGTCTCGTTTCGCCGTTATAATAAACAGATGCGCTTTCGACAATGCTGCCATTTGTCTGTGCCGATAAAATGCCGGCATTGTAGAACACTTCAAGATTTGATTCCCTGTCAAGTTTTTCGATAACGGTATGTATATAGTCCTGAAGGGAGAAATTCCCGCCGGTATCTCCGAACAGCTCGGTATAAATGCCGGTGTTCAGTTTCATTTTTTCGCCGTTAATAGTCGCATAGTCAGGTGATGTATATGTAATAAGCCCGGACTTTATATAGTCTCCGGGATCAATGTCTTCCGTCACAAGGAGCGTTTTGAGCCCCATTCTGGCGCCGGACAGCGCCGCAGCTATGCCTTCCGGTTCGGATCCGAAAACTACAAGGGCGTATTCATCACGGCCTGCGGCACCTTTCACTTTCTTAATCCTGTTTTCAAATTCCTCACCGGTAATAATAGGCCGTATTCCAAACCAAAAGGTTAAGAAAAACAAAACCAATATTATTATGTTTCGCACACCGTATTTCTTCATATTTCTACCTTTCAGCACATAAATGCCCGGACGGTTATTTATACTTTTTTATTTATTCTATCGTATATCCGCCCCGAATCAAAAGGAAAGCCATATCTGAAACGACCTGTAAACCCCTTCCGTCCTTTCGTGAAGAAATAAGCAGATGCTGGTTTGTAACCTGCATGCCGCTGGTGAGGTCTTTCGCTGCGGTTACATCGGCAAGGCCTCCGAATTCACCTGAAATCGCCAGTGTTTCACCGCTTCTTACAATAACTTCAGCACCGGCGCCCAGCAGTACTTTCTGCCCTTTTGCCGCTTCAACCACAGTAAAACCCTGTTCAAGCTCTTCAACCTTTTGAATAAGCTCCATATTCTGTTTTTCAAGGCTTTGAATCCTCATATACGCCTCGATAATAAGACTTGTCAGATCTGAAACATCGGTTCTTAAATTATTAATGACCTGCTCATCAACACTTCCCGAACTTGTCCCGGTTGAAGGCCTTCCTGACCCGCTTCCTATTTTTTGTGAAAGCTTTTGTATTTGCTCATCGACATAACTTTTCGTGACCAGCGGATCAAACTCACTTCCGGGCTGCGCCGATGTAGAAGCGGCATTAGCCGCCGTAAAGGTTGCGGTCACACACACCAAAGCAATTACAATGAATAGAACACGCCTGTTTTTGTTCATCTTTTGTAGCCCCCCTGCCATATATTAATACGGCCCTCAAGCTTATTTTTATTCTGTCGTAAATCGCCTTTTATCAGTTCCTGAAGATAAACCGGCGATATGTATCGTTACTGTATATACCGTGTTTCAAGGCCAAAACTGGTACTCAGCGCTTCATTTACTTTTGCCATAAGAATTTCATCCAGATGTCCCGCTTTTTCCCTTAATCTTCTTTTGTCGATTGTTCTTACCTGCTCCAGAAGAATCACCGAATCCTTGTTCAACCCGTACAGTTCACCCGGTATTTCGATATGGGTCGGCAGTTTTGCCTTGTCAAGCCTTGAAGTAATAGCAGATACAATTATAGTCGGGCTGTACCGGTTTCCCACATCATTCTGTATAACCAGAACAGGCCTGATACCACCTTGTTCTGATCCTATCACAGGACTCAAATCCGCATAGAAGATATCTCCTCTCCTGATTTCCACATAGTTCACTCCCTGGTATCGGATTTGACCCCACAGATATTCCCTTATGAATTCATTATATTTTTTATTAATAACCCCGTCAAATTAAATGTCCGTTACATGCAGGTCTTTCTATTCCTGTATATTGGCGTTTTGCGATGTTATAACTTTGAGTTCAGTTGTACAATATATTGCTGGTATGCATTAAAGCTTGTCATTATATACGGTATATATTGTACATCTGATTTTTATTAAGGTTACATCACAAAAGCCTTGTATATAGTTAAGTATTGCTATATTACATTTATTTCATACATCTCCCTTTCAATTTCCCTAATCCGGAAGCGGTTTAATATCTGTACCGGTGCTAAATCAGGTAATTTACCACTTTTACAACCTCTCCGCCTTTGATATAAACCCTTGGTATGCGTTTTCCAATAAGGCAAACCACTTCATAGTTGATCGTATTTGTAAGGTTTGCTATCTCATCAGCAGTGATTGCATTGCCGCCCTGAGACCCGATCAGCACGGCTTCATCGCCGGTTTTCACGGCATGCTTTATGCCTGTCACATCGACCATGCATTGATCCATGCAAATGCTTCCGATTATCGGCGCATATTCGCCGTTAATGAGCACCCTTCCCCTGTTCGACAGCAGCCTTGAATAGCCGTCCGCATAACCAATAGGCAGTGTGGCAATCGTTGTTTCTCCTTTAGTTACATAGGTACGGCCATAGCTTACCGGAACATTGGCTTCGACATCCTTAACGAGTACTACATTGGCTTTCAGTTCCATTGCAGGCTTAAGATCAATGGCTGTCTCATTCAGCCCGGCGGACGGATATAAGCCGTATAAAATAATACCTGGTCGAACCATGTCCAGATCAAGATTAGAGTAGCGTATTACGGCTGCGCTGTTTGCAATATGTTTAACGGGTATAATAATTCCAATGCGGTTAAGTTCATTAACAATGCTCTCAAAGCGTTCGTACTGCATCATCGTAAAACCGGCGTCTTCCTCATCGGCAGAAGAAAAATGACTGAACAAACCTTCTATTACTATCCCCGGCAGGCTGTTTATTTCGACAACATCTTTAACCGCTCCGTAACCCGGTTTAAAACCGACGCGCGTCATGCCCGTGTCGATTTTTATATGAATGCGGGCTTCCTTTCCCATTTTTACTGCCGCCTTTGACAATGCCCTCGGCAGATCATGGCTGAATACCGTTTGGGTAATATTATACTTAATTATTTCTTCGGCTCTGACCGGATCGGTATAACTCAATACGAGTATCGGAACCTTAATTCCAAGCTCTCTCAGCTGTATCGCCTCATCAAGCATCGAAACGGCAAGCCTGCTTACTCCGTTTTCAAGAAGCGTCGGTACTGTTTCAATTACGCCGTGCCCATAAGCATCCGCTTTCACAACAGCCATCATTTCAGTCATTTTTCCGATGCGCCGTTTTACCTGCCTGACGTTATATGCTATGTTGTCAAGATTTATCTCTGCCCACGCTCTGTTCATTTTTCTATTCAAAAGCGAATCCACCTTCCGTCCCCTGCGCCGGCTTTTGCGTCTTTCAAAGTCTCCGCCGCAGCCTGCGGAACTAAGCTGCAGAGCTCTCCCGCAAGAAAACCTGACTGCCCCGAATTAAGCCGCGCGAGTATTTCCCCGCATCTGCCATGAATAAACACACCAACTGCACAAGCATTTTCATGGTCAACTCCCTGGCCTATGAGGGAACCTATAATTCCGGCAAGAACGTCGCCGGAACCTGCAACAGCCATACCCGGGTGCCCTGTGGAATTAACAAAGTATTCCCCGCCCGGGTTTGCTATAACGGTACCGGCTCCTTTCAGTACAACCGTTATATTATATTTTGAACTGAAACTGAGCGCTTCGTCAATCCTGTTTTTTTGAATATTTTCAACAGGCAGGCCGGTTAACCGCGAGAACTCGCCCGGATGCGGAGTAATAACGGTCGGGGCTTTTCTTTCAAGCAGTATATGCGGCTGTTTGGCAATAATATTCAGTGCGTCCGCGTCAATCACAATAGGCCTGCGGCACTCTGCAACAAAGGTTCCGACCCAGCTTGAAACCTGAGGTTTCGTTGAAAGTCCCGGACCTATCACCACAGCGTCCATTGTATTTGAAATGAATTTAAGGGCTTCCAGGTTTTCAGGCATAATCAGGCCATCGTCATCCTGCATCTGAAGGGTTATCGCTTCGGGTATTGCAACGTTGTATATGAACGCAAGGGATTTCGGCACCGCAAGATAAACAAGCCCGCTTCCCATTTTAAATGCCGCTTTGGCAGCAAGTGTCCCCGATCCGCTCATTCCGGCCGAACCGGAAATTATCATCAGCTTTCCGAATGTACCCTTATGCCCGTCGGCAGGCCTTTCGGGCAAATACCTCGCAGCTATCCTGCAGTCAATCAACTGTCCTTTAAGGTTTGCCTCGTTTACCGCATCGGAAGGGATACCAATGTCGGCAACGGAAATATTGCCCGCGTATTTTGCGCCTGGATACTGGAAAAGGCCAGGTTTCGGAAAAGCAAAAGTAACCGTTTCATCGGCTTTTACGGCCAGTTTGCATACCTGGCCGGTTTTTCCATTTATACCGGACGGAATATCAATGGACAGCACTCTTGCTGTACTGTTATTTACAGCGG
>DATCLI010000244.1:0-3813 GCA_036563955.1 Clostridia bacterium
TTCTATGTTTTTTGTAACTACATCCATTCCCACACCGCGGCCTGAATATTCGGAAACATTATCCTTTGTTGAAAATCCCGGAAGAAAAATGAACGAGTATACATCACGATCCGACAGTTCATGTTCGGGCCTGTCGACAAGGCCGTTTGCCCTTGCTTTTTCAAGTATTTTTTCACGGTTAAGTCCTCTTCCGTCATCCTTTACTATGATGAGTACGTCGCCTCCCGCGTTTTTTGCTTCCAATGTTACTTTTCCGTCTTCGCTTTTGCCTTTGGAGAGCCTTTCTTCCTTAGGTTCAATACCGTGATCAATTGCATTTCGAATGAGATGCATTAACGGATCTGAGATATGTTCGATAATATTTTTATCTACTTCGGTTTCTTCACCTATTATTTCAAGGCGGATGTTCTTGTTCAGCTTTCGGCTCATGTCGCGTACTATCCGGTTCATTTTCTGGAATGTTGCGGACAGCGGAACCATCCTTATAGACATGACGGTATCCTGCAGTTCACCGATTATTTTTCTTAATTGTCTTGAGGCCTTATCAAAATTTTCAAGCTCAAGGTCTTTTAAATCAGTATTCTGGGTTACCATAGATTCCGATGTGACCAATTCTCCTACGAGATCCATGAGTTTATCGAGTTTATTGATATTAACGCTGATCATATTTTGGCTCAGTGTTTTGGCATGTGTTTCCGCCTGTTCTTTATCGGTTTGCCTGTCTTTTTTTAATGAATCGCTCTTAGAATTAATTTTTTCCTGCTTCTGTGGGAGATCCGACTGCTCTTCGCTGTTCAACTCTTCAAGTTTCAGCGATTTAATAAAAACAGCCTGCATGATGGTTTCTCTTATTGCTTCAATTGGGCTGTCTGTTTTGAATAGAATAATAAAGCCGTCTTTCTTTATGATGTTTTCCGACTCGTCATCGTCCATAATTTTTTCCGGGTAATAATGCATATCATAAACAAGCTCTTTCAGGTCATGGATTATCGAAAAAGCACGTGTGTTTTCCATCTGGCAGTCTTCATCAAAGTAAATATGCGCTTTATAGGTTCTTGAAGCGGAATTGCTTGCCGGGTTATCCGAAGCCGTGTATTTGCTTTGTATATCGGCAAGAAGATTGTTATTGGAATCATCGCATGAATCGGTGAAAATGGGATTCAGCTTCTTAAGCTCGGTCAGCAAGCTGTCAATCTCATGTATAATAATTCCGGAATCACCATCGGGCTCCTGGGATGCTTGTATTTTGGCTAGCTCCGTCTTAATGAAGTCGGCTCCTTTCAAGACCAGGTCAGTAAGCTCCAAAAACCGGATGGAAGGCGGTTTATATTCACGAATAAAATAGAACAAGTCTTCCATTGAATGAGCAAGGTTTGAAATATTCTCATAAAGCATCATTGCGGAGGATCCTTTTATGGTATGCATGATCCTGAATATTTCATTGATGTCCTGCTCCGAATATGCATTTGATTTCTCACTTGCAAGAATAACCTGTTCCAGTTGCTCCAGAAGCTGTTCAGTTTCAAACAAAAACATCTCCAACATGGGTTCATTAGTCGAGTTCGACATGAACTAACACCTCGCACTTTACCAATCGCTCTCATTTTTTAAAGCGTATTTCTGTTTTGCTCTATTATTAATTTGGAAGTGGGAATAATTAATATTAATTTCGAGAGGATATGGATTCCAGCACTTTTATTACATGGTTTTCTTTAAAAGGCTTAACAATAAAGCTCTTTGCGCCGGCAACGATAGCTTCCCTGACATAGGCTTCCTGTCCCATCGCAGAAACCATTACCACCTTTGCGTTGCTGTCTAATTTTTTTATTTCTTTTAGAGCAGTAAGCCCGTCCATAACCGGCATCGTTATGTCCATGGTGACAAGATCAGGTTTCAGTTCCAGATACTTTTTTATCCCGTTTATTCCGTTTTCAGCCTCGCCTGCGATTTCAAAACCAGATTTTTGAAGGATCAGACCTAATGATTTGCGCATAAAAATAGCGTCGTCGACTATTAAGACTCTTTTCAACTTGTATCGAACCTCCAGTAAATAATATGGTTACCTGATGTTGAATCATTTTAGTATTTATTTCAGTAATTATCCCGCATTCTCAGTTAATACCTTGCTGTGGAAGAAATATCACCTTATGATGTCGATAATTGTCGAATTTCATAAATTTTGTAGAATCCTGTATAATTACATACCACATGTAAATTTAGTTTAAACATATCCAAACATAGATAATTTTTAAATTTTTACAAAACATAGCATTCCAGGTGTTTAATAATATCCGTTATATAAAATTATTCCTTGCCAACATTAATTTAAGGTGTTATAATCTATACCAAATTAATTCTATAGGAGTTGTATGTAATGCCGATTAACATACCAGATAACTTACCTGCATATGGAACTTTAACAAGCGAGAATATTTTCGTAATGACTGAAGAAAGAGCAATTCATCAGGATATCCGTCCGCTCAGGATTGCTATCTTTAATATAATGCCTACAAAGATTGTTACCGAAACGCAGTTGCTGAGGCTGGTTGGAAATTCGCCGCTGCAGGTTGACATTGTGCTTCTGCATCCGAATACCTATAAATCAAAACACACACCGGAAGAGCATCTGAAGAATTTTTACAAAACTTTTAACGATGTCAAAGAGGAAAAATTTGACGGTATGATTATCACAGGAGCTCCGGTAGAGCATATGTCTTTTGAGGATGTGGCTTATTGGAATGAACTGAAGGACATTATGGATTGGAGCAGGCGCCATGTTTATTCTGTGTTGTATATTTGCTGGGCTGCGCAGGCCGGCCTGTACCACTTTTATAAAATACCGAAATACCCTCTCCCCGAAAAAATGTTCGGAGTGTTTGAGCATACTCCTGAAGCGAGAAACGTTAAGTTGTTAAGAGGATTTGACGATGAATTTTATGCTCCTCACTCAAGACATTCGGAAGTACGCAGGGAGGACATAGAAAAGGTTCCGGAGCTTGAAATTCTGGCTGAATCAAAAGACGCCGGGGTTTATATCATTGCGTCGAAAGACGGCAGGCAGGTATTTGTTACGGGGCACTGCGAATATGATCCGCTGACGCTGAAAGCGGAATATGACAGGGATATTGCCAAAGGCATGGATATTAAAATTCCGAAAAACTATTTCCCTGACGATGACCCGTCGAAACAGCCTGTGATAAAGTGGAGGGGCCATGCAAATTTACTTTTCACAAACTGGCTGAACTATTACGTATATCAGGAAACGCCTTATGATCTTGATGAATTGAAATAGTAAATATAACCGAGGAGTTTATAATATGCAGCACGAATTTTCCCGAACAGAACTGCTTATTGGAAAAGAAGCCCTGGATAAGCTTTCAAAAAGCAAGGTAGCCATTTTCGGCATTGGAGGAGTCGGCTCATTTGCCGTGGAGGGCCTGACAAGAGCAGGAGTCGGAAATCTTGTGCTGGTAGACCATGATACTGTTTGCCCTACCAACATCAACAGGCAGCTTCCGGCTACTGTTAAAACGATTGGCAGGCCGAAGGTTGAAGTAATGAGAGAACGCATTCTTGAGATAAATCCGAATGCGCATGTGACTGTCTATAAGGAATTTTATCTGCCGGATTCTTCGGACAAATTGATTCAGGATGACTATGATTACATTGTCGATGCGGTTGATACGGTCACTGCCAAAATCGACATTATTGTGCAGGCTAAGAAAAGGAATATTCCCGTTATAAGCAGTATGGGAGCAGGAAATAAAATGGACCCGACACGCTTCCGCGTTGACGATATTTACAGGACTACGG
>DATCLI010000245.1:0-5416 GCA_036563955.1 Clostridia bacterium
ATTCAAAAGCATTATTGTCGCCCTTTGCCGCTTTTGATATGAATATGCTTTCATCATGACTGTCACTTAATAAACCCAAACCACCACCTCGCTTATCTGCTTTCATTATATTAGTCGCTAATAATTATAATCAGGTTCAAAAAAAATAATAATTTTAGGCAGCTTTTTAAGCTGCCTTCCTCACACTTTTGATTTTTCAATGCCTCAGCCCGAAATACTTATTGAGCCTTATCATCTCGATAAGCGCGCAGTACTTGTCGGCAATGCATATTATAAACGCTTCCTTGCTCTTAGGTATCTTCGTTATGGTAAGCGGCCACATGTGGCTTCGAATGGCTTCCTGCTCCTTTTCGGATATTCCGAAATGCTTTACCGCATTATCACAGGCAACCTCCGGATGGCTTAAACCATGAAGCTTCCGCTCAGGGTCCGCCTCATGCCAGTCATACAGGTAAAGGTCATGAAGCATAGCCGCTTCAACCAGGGATTTTTCATCGGCATTCAGCCGCAGCTTTTCATTAATAAGGTAGCTGATCCAGGCTACATTTTCGCAGTGCTCCAGCGTGGTTGTCGTGCCATGCTGCATGTAATTATCCATCTGCAAAACAACGTCGGACTCGTAAAAATCCTTGATCAATTCGTAAAATCTTCTTTCACGTATTTGCTTTGCTATCCGGTTTTTTCTGCCGGGCAGCGTAAATACAACAATCCTCTGAATAACACTTTGAAAATTAAACTTATTATTGCCAAAAACCCTGTTTACGAAATCCGATACATGGTTTTGAAATCCTTCGTCTATAACCGCAACATATTTCTTAAAGTCTGTAAGCGAAATAACCGTAAGCGTCGTATCAACGGAAATAGCCGCTACGAATATGAGTGCCAGGGCGTTCAGCAAGGATTCGGGGATACGGCCTATTAACCTGTCCACCCATGGTATAAGGTAATCCATCATAATTATCGCGGCAACACCAAAGGCCATGGATGTCGGCACGCTTGTTCTTCCGTTTATATTCATCGGGAATTTGCTGTAATCCCACCACCGGGCCTTAAACATCTTCTCCATGGCCCAGGAGGTCGGATACTCCAAAACCATGCTTACGACAAATCCCAAAATAAATATCATCCACCATTCAGGCTTCGGCATGCGGCCGGACTTTACCTGATCATAGATGAAAAATCCCACCAACGCCGCAAACCCGTAAATCGGGCAGACCGGACCGTAAAGGAAGCCCCGGTTTGCCAGCCTATGTATACGCAGGCTGCAGTAAATGGTTTCCCACAGCCAGCCAAAAAAACTGAAAATGAAAAAGGCAATGGTATATCTGTTAAACACAACAGCACCCCTTTCATTTATCAACACCACTATGCTATTGCCAAGATTCCGTCAAAATCCGCAAAAAAATTATAGCATCATCCGAGCTTCAAAATCATCCTGCAATCTTACGTCTATTTTATAGGATTGTTGTAAAAAAATCAATGTGCATATTTAACATGCCGGAATAGATGTTACATGACCGGAATTATAACGAAGGAGCAAAAAAAGGACCCACGACGGGCTGCCTTATGAATAAAAGATGTATTTAAGGCTTTTTCCGACGCAGGTTCAATGTCTTACAGCTTCCCGCCGCAGTACGGACAGTAGCTGAAATCCGAAGGAACGTCGGTATTGCAGCTTGGGCAGTGCTTGTAAGGCATACGGCTCCTTATAGGCTGTAAATGTTCGCTTCTGATTTCGGTATCCGGATTCTTCTCAAATTCCTTGCCGACAGCAGGGTCCAACTCAAAAAGGCTGCCGCAGCACGAAGCCTTAACAAGGTATCTTACATTCCACCTGAAAAGAGGTATGAAGAATAAATGAAAATACCTGTAATACTTGTAAACCTCATACCTGCCAAACATCTCGCACGATTTGCATATGACATTATTGCAGGTTCCTATGTGCTTTTCCTTGTCTTGTATACCGAAGAATGCTATGAAGAACATATCGATCACTCTTTACCCATTAAATAGTCTGTCCAGCTTTTTTCTGAGACGCTCTTGTCTTGTCTTTGATGTATTATAATCTAAAATAATCTTGCTGTCATCAATAATTATGCTGTCTCCCTCTTTAGCAATATCCAGGAGTAAATAATAATATATTAATCAATCTATCTTAGCACTCTGTATATGTCTCTTCTAACATGTTTTTTATGCTCTCTTTATAGTAGGATAATCTAATTCTTGCTTGGGCTTTTAGAATCTCTTTATCAGATGATAAATCTAGAATATGCATTTTCCTATGACAATTAGGACATAATGCCACAGTATTTTCAATAGTATCACATCCTCCCTCTGAAAGCCACTCAATATGATGGCATTCTAAATAAGGAATGCCTTCTTTATTATAAAATGGAGCTTTTTTCCCGCATAGTTGACAAACACCATTAGCTCTACGCTTAGCATATTCAGCTACAAATACATCTCTAATATAAACAATAATATGCTATTAAGCAAATGCTAATATCATTATAAATATGATAAACCTCAGTACATAATTTACCAACAGAAATATTTACATTAAGTTCCTCCTTTAGTTCTCTTGCAAGGCATTCTTCAGGAGTTTCGTTAGCTTCAATTTTTCCGCCCGGAAATTCCCATCCTCCTCCAAAGTTCTCTTTTGGTGCACGTCTAGTTATTAAGACTTTATTATTTTTTATAATAACTCCGGCTACAACTTTTATTCTATTCATAAGCCACCTCTGTTTTATACTTCTAGTCATTTCTCGTAATATGCTATCTATTGCAATAGCACGCAATGTAGCTTCAATGCGACCACACTCTTAACTTGTATTAGTCATAATTAAATCTCTACCTACTCTAATTATATCATGATTTAATCCATTTTTATATTTTTTCGGACACCTAACTTCAATCATTGAGTAATTAATGTTAATTTCTTAAACGCAATAAAGTTGTGTATCATATATGTAGCATTTACTCTTTTATACATATTTTTTTATGCACTGTGTTCCTTTTAAATATTTATGTTCTTAAAGATTGCTTTCACTAATAAACTGTATTGACATCCCCAGTCTAAACATGATAGACTATAATTAGTCTAAACACTATAGACCGGAGGTCATACCATGTCTAATAACATATACTTAACCGATGCAGAGGAAAAGCTTGCATCAATCATATGGGATCATGCTCCGATATCTTCACCCGATTTGGTTGCCCTTGCGGATAAAGAGCTTAATTGGAAGAAATCCACGACTTATACAATATTGAAAAAGCTCTGCGATAAAGGTGTATTTAAGAACGAAAACGCGAATGTAACCGTTTTGCTTACGAGAGAAGAACTATTGTCCCGCCAAAGCCGCCGTTATGTTGAGGATGCCTTCGGCGGTTCGCTGCCCAGGTTTATTGCGTCCTTTTTTGGCGGAAGGAAGCTTTCCCCCGAACAGGCGGCGGAGCTAAAACGCCTGATCGAAGAACATGAGGAGGATCCGAAGAATGGATAAGCTGTTCCTCACCATCCTTAATATGAGCCTAACGGGAGCTTTTGTTATAACCGCAGTATGCCTTTTGCGGCTTCTTCTTAAGAAAGCCCCCAAAATCATTGCATACTCCCTTTGGGCGGTAGCAGGCTTCCGGCTTTTATTCCCGTTTTCTATTGAGAGTGTTTTCAGCCTGATACCTTTTAATGCCAGGACGATACCGACTGATATAGCCACTCAGCCTGTTCCGCGCATTGAAAGCGGCATATCCACTCTTAATAATGCCGTAAGCGGCCTTCTGCTCTCTCCTTCACCTTACGAAAGCGTAAACCCTCTTCAGGTATGGACAACTGCTGGAGCATATGTATGGCTTGCCGTAGCGGCCTTAATGCTCATATACGGTGTGGTGTCATACATTTTTCTAAAGAGAAGGCTTAAGGACGCCGCCCTTGTTGAAACCAATATCTATGAAACCCCGCACATAAAATCACCCTTTGTGCTTGGAGTGATTAAGCCTCGCATATACCTTCCCATAGGGCTTTCAGAAAATGAGAAATGCTATATCCTCCTCCACGAGAAAACACATATAAGGCGGCATGACCATCTGATTAAAATAGCGGGATATTTCATCCTGTGCCTGCACTGGTTCAATCCCCTTGTCTGGGTGGGATTCCTGTTAATGAACGCGGATATGGAAATGTCCTGCGACGAGCGCGTGCTTAAGGAAATGGGCGCCGATATGAAAAAGGATTATTCCCTTTCTCTTTTGGCCCTGGCCACGGAGCGTATAAGCATCGGTGGAAGCCCCCTGGCTTTCGGCGAAGGCGGCATAAAGGCAAGGATAAAGAATGTTCTTAATTTCAAAAAGCGTTCGCGGATTTTCATCATTTCCGCAGTTGTGCTTGCGGCCGTAATATGCGCTGGCCTGGCCGTAAACCGGACCAAAAAGCCCAAGCCTGCTGAAATTGACTTGGTCGGTAAAATGCCTGCAAAGCAATATGTCCTTGAAAACCCGACTCAAAGAGCTAGGTTAGAAAGCATGATGTCCGTGACCCTTTATAAAGACGGCAGCGCAAAACTGTCCGCACCGTTAATTAGCAGCAGTATGATGCCGCCATGCAAATATTCCTACGAAGATGATGAATTATTAATATTTACAAGCATTGATTCAAAGACGGATGAAAAAGCTTTAGGCAAAAAAGACGGTGAGGTTATCGCAAGATTTACTATTGTAGACGAAAACACCCTTGTGTTTAAATCCGGCACGGTATATGCAGATAAAGGAGCCCGTTATGTTGCGGTGTCAACCGATGAAGCAAATTCACCCGAGCTTAAGCTTTATCTGGGTGTCCCTGCGCTGCCCATAGAGGCAAAGCCTATTGAAATTGGTGAAGATGGCTTTTATACCCTGGATAATGTTATATCCGCAGTCGTGTATTATCCTGGGGAAGCTGATATTGTGCTCTATTTTTCCGGAATTAAGCCGGATGATGATCCGATTCCCGTACCGTTCCCTTATGAAAATGCGGATGAGCACATGATTCGCATTGATGTGGAGAATATTTTCCCTGATGGGTATAAAGGCAGTGTCTGGGCGGTTGTAACGGATTCGGAAGGGATAAAGCACTACAGCAATACCCTTTATGTATCCTATCCTCGTCCGGAGCCGTATACAAAAGACGAGGCGCAAGTATGGCTTGATTATTATTTTGCCGAAGATATGCCCTGGGATAAAAGCCTGACGCTTGAGCTTCCCGAATTCCCTGATACCGTGTTCGAATGGACCCCTTATAATGTTAAGGCAATAGATTCAAACGGTGAAAGGAATATTATAAGCGGGATGCCCGTCTGGAACGTTTTCCTTGCGGACCTGACAGGCGACGGGCTGCCGGAATTCTGCGCTACGGTCAGCATAGGCTCCGGTATCGTTGACG
>DATCLI010000246.1:0-3811 GCA_036563955.1 Clostridia bacterium
GTTTGTCTTCGTGTTCGTACAGCGCCGTTCCGTCAAAGCGCGCAAGCCCATGCCCGTCTTTCGGGAAATGAGCGGGAACCCAGTCAAGAATAATGCCGAGTCCGTTATTATGGCAGGTGTCAACAAAATACTTAAATTCCTCCGGAGTGCCGTAGCGTGCCGTCAAAGCATAATAGCCCGTTACCTGGTAACCCCACGAGCCTGCGTATGGATGCTCCATAACAGGCAGCAGTTCAAGATGCGTATATCCCATTTCCTTTGCGTACGGAATCAGCTGTTCCGCAAGCTGCTGGCAGGAAAGAGGCCTGAAGCCCGTTTCGGAATCCGGATCGGGGTCCGGCTCCTGCCGCCATGAACCAAGGTGTACCTCATATATGTTTACAGGCTTATCGAATGTGTTTTCCTGGTTCCTGCGGCGCATCCATGCACCATCCGTCCATTCGTAATTATCCAAATCATAAACCTTTGAAGCGGTTTTAGGCGGTTTTTCAGCGCAGAACGCATATGGATCGGCTTTAAGGTATATTTCATCAAACGGTGTTTTTATTTCGTATTTATATATATCGTTTTTAATTACACCCGGAATAAACAACTCCCAAACGCCGGAGCTTCCCATCATCCTCATTTGATGACGGCGCCCGTCCCATTGGTTGAATGTTCCCACAACGCTGACCCTTTTTGCATGCGGAGCCCAAACGCAGAACGAAGTACCCTTCACCCCGTTTATCTCACGCGGGTGCGCACCAAACTTTTCATATATGCGATGATGGTTGCCTTCGTTGAACAGATACAAATCATAATCGGAAATCGTAGGCCAGAAAGAGTAAGGGTCGTATGTTTCAAAAACATGACCTGTGCGATCCCGGACCCTGAACTTATATAAATTCGATTCAAACGGTTCATTCCGGACAAGGATAAAAAAGCCCCGTTCATCATACTTTTGCATTTTTTCCGGCTGTCCGCCGGAAGGGTTTATAACGTCAATTTCTACAGCATCCGGTATGTAAGCGCATATAATGGCTTTACCGTTCGAACGATGCATTCCCAATAACTCATGCGGGTTTTTGCAGTACCCTGACAGTATGGCTTCCTTGACATTTTCATTAATTACAATGTCCATAAATTATACCTCTCAAATTATCTTATAACAGTATACCCTGAAGCTCCCGTCTCCATTATTATACAACAGCTCAATTAAGTAACGTCTGAATAACAGCCAAATATAAACCCGGGCTTAATTGGTGCGACACCTATCAAATTCATATAAAATGTGGTAAAATTTACATGTGTATTTCCCTCGAGCTTTTATAACGCAAGAGCATGTTTGGCCTTTAATTATGTTATGCTTTTATATTGGTAATATGCCCCGATTTTAAGCAGTTCAGACAAAAAATAAAGAGGAATGCGTATGTATAGCAACAAACCGATTATTTTCATAGAAGAACGAAGAAAAAAACCGGATGCGTTATGCATGTGGCTGGAAATTGCAAGCATAGCGATATGGGTTATATTTTTTTGCGTACTGTTTTTTTTCGAGAGCGCGAGACCGCAGATCGAAACCTTTTTTGACCGGTTTTTTGGACTGGAGGTAAGGGAAACGTGGGATTACAGCAAACTTAACATAGCATTTTACCTCCTGGTGTTCCTGCTTTTGTTCAGCGCATTTTCGATTTTTCTGAATTTTAAACGACTGAAAAGAAGCACTGATCGGTTACGAAAATCCTTCATCATTTCATTAATCGGCTCTGTTATCGGCATTATTATTTATCTGTTTGGCTATTTGTTGTAACAGGACGGCTGCTGTCAAGCGCCTGAAGCATCCTGTAAATGATTGTTGCCGCTTCCGCCCTTGTTGCGTTAGCGGAAGGCCCAAGCTTGTTGTTTCCAATCCCGTTAATAATTCCTGCATATTTCATGGCAGCAAACGCCGATTGTGCGTATGGTGCAATATCCCGATAGTCGTCGAATTCGTAAAGAATATAAAGCGGAGGCTGTTCAAGGCTCAGATCGGCTGCTTTCATGGCTCTTGACGAATAGTACACAATATCCTGACGTGTTATAGGAGTATCGGGATAAAACCTGTTATTTTCGTCAGGCTCAATAATTCCGTGCCGGTAGGCGGTCATAATCCAGCGGTGATGCCAGTCGTTCGGCGTTACATCCCTGAAGCTGCCCAAAGGAGTTTCCGGGAAAGAAAAGCTTGCCACAAGAAGCTTAATAAATTCAGCCCTTGAAATGTTTCCGTAAGGATTATAATTTCCTTTGCCGTCACCTTCTATAACACCCATTGAAGCAAGGGTTTCAATAGCATTCTTAGCCCATGGGTGACTTTCAATATCATTGAAATATATTTTTTGCGGCGTTTTAACAATAATCTCATTGCTCTTAAAAGATTCACCCGCGGCGTTTTTCGCTTTAACGATATATGTGTATTCCCTTCCGGGTAAAACGGCATCATCAACAAACACAGTAATGTTTTCACCTGCAGATCCTATTTCTGTGAACTGGCTGTCATAGCTCTTTCTGTATATTACGAACTCGTCTTCATTGTCCGACATATCTACCCAATTTAAAACAACACGGTTTGAACCTATGATGGTGGGATACAAAAGGCTTGGTATCGCAGGCAGCCTTGTTGAATAAAACACTTCATTTGTGCAGGCTTCATATATCGGATAGTCGCTGTATGCGCGGACACGCAGCGTATAATCAATCCCCGGATCGGGAACGAAACGGTATAATGTAGTGTTTTTATAAAGCTTGTCAAGGGTATGCCATGCGCCGTATACGCTGGTCTTATATTCCACAATGTAATTCTGCTCAAAATCGGAAAAATCGTCCCATCCAAGGTATAGGTATCTGCCGTCTCTTGAAATAACCAAAAGGCCATCCGGTTCGGTAAAAGAAACTTTAATATATACCGGCAGCGTAAACGGGGAAAAGATAGTGTTTACTTTCACCGCCCGTACCATATACGAATATGTCTCGCCGTTTATGATATTATCGTCGGAATACATGAATTTTCCGCGTTCTATTGTCGCGACATGTTTCCATACTCCTTCGGATTGTGCCAGGCGCCATATTTCGAAACCTGATTCCACTGCCGCGTCATATTCCCATGTAATAAAGATTCGTTCGGGGGTAACGCTTCTTACGGTCAGTTTCCTGACAATCGGAAGTGTTTCTGCGGTGACGTCTATTTCCGGAGTGTAATCCGATTCAATAATTTGTGATCGTATCTTCATGCGGTAAGTATTCAGAGAACCCGGTTTGACCGAATCAATATATAAGCCCGTTTTTGAAAGGGTGGCGAGAGGTTCGTATGAACCGGAATCCCCAATTTTTTCAATTACTATTGTTGAAGAACCGACGGCATTCTCATCCCACTTAAGCAGAATTTCGCTGTCCGACAGAGCATAACCATAAAAATGAGTATCAAGTATAAGTTTCGTATAATCGAAAATACCCGATGTCGATGGGAAATAATCAGTCGTAAAATCATCATCATACCGCGAACGTATCCTGTAATAATACTTTGTCCCGGGTTTCAGTCCGTCGTCGGTATACTCCGTTTCGCCGGGGCGGGTAATGTGTATTTGTTCCCAGGTTGTATCTTCTGCTTCGCGGCGTTCTATTATTACCCTGCAGTTATCTGCCTTTACATAAGGTGAACCCGGATAATTCCATTTAAGCGTCATCTGTGTACTGTAAACATCAGTTATTCTGAAAGATATGGGGAAAAGGAAGGGCACTTTTACTTCTTCGCTGGGCATCCCGCGGTAAGCATTGCTGGTTGGTATTACTCTGTATG
>DATCLI010000247.1:0-8231 GCA_036563955.1 Clostridia bacterium
CGGTAAACTACGCGGACAACGACTTCATTGCTGCCGTCTTCCACATAATCGGTAATATCAAATTCAAATGTGGAATACCCGTATTTCCATTCTCCGGCCTGTTTACCGTTTACGTATACGGTTGAATCCATGTATACACCTTCAAAGCGCAGAAAGAATTTATTGTCCGGTTCAACGCGGGGGATGCTGAAATTCTTCCGGTACCAGCCGTCGCCTGATTCATAAAGGTTACAGGTATCGAATATAAGCCAGTCGTGCGGGACTTCCACAGGCTCCCAGATGTTATCGTTGTTCATGAACAGCTCGTAAGGGGTATCAGGTTTTTGTTTTGTGAAATACCAGTTATCATTGAACAAACGTTTACGGCTCATAATGCTCCTCCAAAATCAAAAGATTAAAAGCACTTTATTTTATAAACAGCAGGATAGTGCCCTGCAAAATCCCGATAATAAAGCCGAGAACAGCTCCTATCAATTCAATATATCGAAGTTCCTTTTTGACCACACCAATCACAATTTCTTCGAAAGAAACAAGATCGAGGGCTTCAATTTTTTCAGAAACAATTTTTGATACCGAAATCCTTTTGTTTGCACCTGTTATTGCGTTTTCAAGCATATCGCGGATGTATTTTTCTCCGTCTTTTTGCATGAAGTTATCAAGCTGTTTTTTCAGGGTTTTATCGGTAAACCCGTGAAGAAACGCAGGCAGTTTGCTTTTCAAAATTAATACGACATTATCGACAATAACTGATTTAAGGTCGTCTATTTCTTTTTCGGAAACAAGATGATTAAGTATATCACCAGACGATATAAGCTGTCTTTCAATAACGTTGCCTATTGTAGCAGCCAGTTCGGATTTCCTCGATGGTATTACGCCCTGAATTTTTAATCCGAAAGGAAGTTTTATCGGTTTTATCGGTTTAAACAACAGCCTTACGGCTATAAGGTTTGTTATCCAGCCTATGAAGCAACCTATTGCCGCAAGAAGAATTATCTGAAGAAGTATCGCAATCACCACCATTGTACATTATGCTAACTACAAAGTATAGCACATATTTATTAGAACGGCATTAAAAATAATTCATCCAAATACTTAGCATTTTGCGATGTTGTATACTTATGGCATTTTGCGATGTTATATACTTTAAGTACCGCTGTACAATATATTGCTGGTATGCATTAAAGCTTGTCATTATATATTGTACAGCTGATTCATATTAAGGTTACATCGCAAAAGCCTTAATACTGTCTTGTGATTGCTGAAAGATGTGATATTATATCATTAGACCAAAAAGTATAAGCTTAAGATTTTCTGGGAAAGCTTGGCAAATGCTGCAATAGAATAAAAAGCAGTATTAATTCACTAACTAAATCAGGAAGGTATTGTTCCGTTGATTTATAAATATAAGGAGGCTATTTGGATGAACGGCAAGAAATACAACATAGTTGCAACCGGTGAGTGCCTGCTCGATGTTTTTGCGGAGAAAAGCCAGGACGGAAAAAGCATGCTAATGAAGGGAAACCCGGGCGGAGCTCCGCTGAATGTTCTGGCACAGGCGGCAAAGCTTGGCTTAAAGACAGCATATATCACAAAGATTTCCGATGATGCTTTCGGTGCATTTCTTAAATCGGAACTTGAAAAAGCCGGTATTGATACGGATGGAGTCGTAGTGTCAAAGGATTGCCTCACAACGCTGGCAATAGTATCGCTTGACGAAAAAGGAAACCGCAGCTTCAGATTTTACCGCGAAAAAACCGCTGATGTCATGTTGAATAAAAATGAAATTAACTATAATCTAATAAAAAATGCCGAAGTATTCCACTTCGGTTCGGTTTCAATGACGGCAGAACCGGCAAGGAGCGCAACTCTTGCGGCGGCTTCAAAGGCAAAAGAGTTCGGACTTTTTATATCTTTTGATCCGAACTTGCGCATTCCGCTTTGGAGCGATTTAAACGAGGCTCGTGAAATCATAATAAACGGCCTTAAGATGGCTGACCTTGTAAAGGTTTCCGATGATGAGCTTGTTTTTTTAACGGGACATGGCGACCTTGAAAAGGGTATGGCGGAGATTGCCGACAGATTTAAGCTTAAGCTTTTAACGGTAACACTTGGTCCAAAAGGCTGTATCTGCTATGTAAACGGCAAAATTGTAAAGGAGCCGACATTTGATGTAAAGACGGTGGACACTACCGGCGCGGGTGATTCCTTTTGGGGAGCGATGCTATATCAGCTAATCTCAAACCAAAAAGATATTCTGTCTTATAGCGAAAAAGAGATAAGTGAATTAATACGTTTTTCAAATGCAGCCGGCTCTCTTACCACGACAATCAAAGGCGCAGCCAATGCGATGCCGGACAAACAAAGCATAATTGAATGCATTAAAAATGCACCTTTTTTAAATCCGTAAAAATATCAAGCTTTACATGCATGATAATGAAGCGTATAATTAATTTAATTGAATAAGGCTAAATATTTCGTTTGCAGGGGGACCAAATTGGTTGAGAAGGTTTAAACCTGACCCTTTGAACCTGATGTAATTAATATTACCGTAGGAAGCAAATAGTAACGATCAGATTATTATAAAGTGCTTGCCTTGCGGCAGGCATTTTTTTGAATTAAAAAGGAGACGAACTATATGATAGTTAGCTTTAAAACTCAGATGGATGCTGCAAAAAAGGGGATAATTACGGAACAAATGATGGCTGTGGCTAATAAGGAAGATGTGGATAAGGAATACATAAGAAAAAATGTATCTTTGGGAAAAATCGTGATACCGGCGAATAAAAACCATAAATCTCTTGAGCCCGAGGGCATTGGATTGGGATTAAGAACAAAAATTAATGTTAATATTGGAATTTCAGGCGATTGCCGCGATATGGATTGTGAGCTTGAAAAGGCACGCAAAGCTCTTGAATTGAAGGCTGAAGCGATTATGGATTTAAGCTCGTTTGGCCAGACATCCAGGTTCAGAAAAATGCTTATTGAAATGTCTACGGCGATGATTGGTACGGTCCCCGTATACGATGCTGTTGGGTATTACGGTAAGGAGCTTAAGGATATTACGGCGGGGGAGTTTTTAAAAGTAATAGAAGAACATGCGGCTGACGGTGTTGATTTTATAACGATACATTCGGGCATCAACAGGGATATGGCACGGGCTATAGGAAACCATAAAAGACAGACGAATATAGTTTCAAGAGGAGGCTCGCTTATATATGCGTGGATGGAGTTAAACAACAGTGAAAACCCATTTTATCAGTACTTTGATGATATACTTGATATATGTTCTGCTTATGATGTGACGGTAAGCCTCGGTGATGCGTGCAGACCGGGAAGTATCGCTGATGCTACCGATTCTGTCCAGATCAGAGAATTGGTAACCCTTGGAGAGTTAACCGAAAGAGCATGGAATAAAAATGTTCAGGTTATTATTGAAGGCCCCGGTCATATGCAGATGAATGAAATAGCGGCTAACGTCGTTCTTCAGAAAAAACTTTGTAAAGGCGCACCATTTTATGTTCTCGGACCTGTTGTTACCGATGTTGCTCCGGGGTATGACCATATCACAACCGCGATAGGAGGAGCAATAGCGGCGGCTAATGGCGCGGATTTTCTGTGTTATGTAACCCCTGCGGAACATTTGCGGCTTCCAAACCTTGAGGATATGAAAGAAGGGATAATAGCTGCGAAAATAGCGGCACATGCGGCAGACCTTGTAAAAGGTGTTAAAGATGCTGAAAAGTGGGATTTTGAAATGAGTGAGGCAAGAAGATCGCTTGATTGGGAAAAGATGTTCTCGCTTGCGATAGATCCTGAAAAAGCCAGAAAATACAGGATGGATTCAATTCCTGAAGTAAAAGACAGTTGTACGATGTGCGGAAAGATGTGTGCCATAAGGAACATGAACAGGGTATTGGAAGGAAAAGAAGTAAATATTATTTAAGTAATTTTTGTAAAGCATTGAACAATAAATAAAAACAAATCGGGGTGTTAATAATGAAAGTCAGAACAATTGCGTATTCGGCGATTTTAATTGCTTTTGGCGTCGTTGGAGGGTACTTTATTTATTTTCCGATAGGAGCCTCAAAATGCACACCGGTGCAGCATATTATAAATGTTTTGGCGGCCGTGCTGCTTGGGCCTGGTTATGCGGTCCTTTCGGCGTTCTGCATATCCCTTATCCGGAATATTCTCGGAAGCGGAACCCTTCTTGCATTCCCGGGAAGCATGGTCGGAGCTTTTCTGGCTGGTTTGCTGTACAAAAAAACCAACTCGAAAATTGCCGCGGCTGCAGGTGAAATTTTTGGTACGGGCTTACTAGGCGCGATTATTGCCTGGCCTGTCGCAAAATTCATACTTGGCAGCGATGCTGCCGCTTTTTTCTTCGTCGGCCCGTTTTTGCTGAATACCGTTGTGGGCAGCATAATAGCGTTATTGGTATTGAAAGCTGTGGACTTTGCAAAAGGTTCTGCTAATATAAGAGAAGGACAAAAGGAGAATAATGAATGATGAAAAACGTGCTTGCGATTGCAGGGTCTGATTCAAGCGGAGGGGCAGGAATTCAGGCCGATCTGAAAACTTTTTCCGCGCACGGTGTATACGGGATGACCGTAATTACCGCGGTAACGGCTCAAAACACGGCGAAAGTAATTGATGTCCAGGATATCACGCCGGAAATGATAGGAAAACAAATTGACGCGATATTTGAAGATATCAATGTAGACGCGGTGAAAATCGGGATGGTGTCCAAGATTGAAAGCATAAAGGTTATCGCGGAAATGCTTAGAAAATACAATCCCCAAAACATTGTGCTTGACCCCGTGATGATATCAAAAAGCGGATACGCGCTTCTTGAACATGAAGCGGTAAAGACGCTCATTGCCGAGCTTTTGCCGCTTTCGACGGTAGTAACCCCCAATGCTCCTGAAACAGAAAAGATATCGGGCATAAAAATCAAATCGGTAGAGGACATGAAAATGGCTGCGAGAATTATACATGAGATGGGAGCCGAATATGTGCTTGTCAAAGGCGGGCATATCGAAGGAAGCCATTCTACGGATATTTTGTTCGACGGTAAAAGCTTTAATGTTTATGAAGCTGAACATATAAAAACAAAAAACACGCACGGCACAGGATGCACGCTTTCGTCCGCGATTGCTTCAAATCTTGCGCTTGGAATGGATATAGCGAGCGCCGTCGATAATGCGAAAAAATATATTACAAGCGCAATAATGCATTCTCTCGCTATAGGGAAGGGAAACGGCCCTACGCACCATTTTTACGAACTGTACAAAAAGGCCGGTATATTATAATAATTCAAGAAGGGTTTAAAAGATGGACAAAAACATTTTATCCGAAATATCGAATATTCTTGATGATCTGAAGCGCATAAAACCGGTTGTTCATCATATTACAAATTACGTAACCGCAAACGACTGCGCGAATATTGTCCTTGCAATCGGCGCATCTCCGGTTATGGCCGATGACCCGGAAGAAGTCGAAGAAGTTGTTTCGCTGTCACGGGCATTGGTAATAAATCTCGGAACATTGAACAAAAGAACAGCCGAGTCGATGCTAAAGGCCGGAGAGAAAGCAAATGAGCTCGGAATCCCTGTGATACTTGATCCGGTTGGGGTGGGAGCGGCTTCATACAGAAACCGCACGGCGGAAAAAATTATTCAAAATGTAAAGCTTGCAATTATTAGAGGAAACATATCCGAGATAAAGGCAATTGCGGGATTAGGTTCGTCCACGCGCGGAGTTGACGCATCGGAGCATGATATTAATACTTCTAAAGACTTACGGTACGCGAAGAATATAAGTGAAAGCCTGTCGGAAAAATTAGGCTGCGTTGTTGCGATAACCGGCGCAGTAGACGTCGTATCGGACGGCCGGAAAACGATATTCATAAGAAACGGCGATAAAATGTTTTCTTCGATCACAGGCGCAGGATGCATGTGCACGTCACTAATCGGGACATTTTGCGCTGTTAACCGAAATTATCTTACGGCGGCTTCGGCCGGTATACTTGCATTGTGCATAGCCGGTGAAAAGGCAATTGAAAATTTAACGGGTACTGAGTTTGGAAGCGGAAATTTCAGAACTTCTCTTATCGATTCCGTATTCAGGCTTCAGGGGAACGATTTTGTGGAAAGAGGAGAAATTGATGTTTCGTTATAAAACCGATTATTCGCTTTACCTGGTTACGGACAGTAAGGTGCTTCACGGAATTACGATTGAAGAAGCGGTTGAACAGGCCGTACTTGGAGGTGTTACGGTTGTTCAGTTAAGGGAAAAAAATTCTTCTTCACTTCAATTTTACGAAACAGCGGTAAAGGTAAAGAAGGTTACCGACAGGCATAATATCCCGCTTATAATAAATGACAGGCTTGATATAGCGCTTTCAGTCGATGCGGCGGGTGTGCATCTCGGTCAGCAGGATCTTCCGTGTAAAACGGCACGCCGCATTCTCGGCAGAGATAAAATCATAGGAGTGTCCGCGGCAACGCTCGAAGAAGCAATAGCCGCGCAGCAGGATGGGGCGGATTACATCGGTGCCGGTGCGGTATTCAGCACGAATACGAAAACAGACACGAGAAATTTGAGCTTTGAGCGGCTGAAAGATATAGCCGGGAAGCTGAATATTCCGGTCGTAGCAATCGGAGGCATAAACAGCGATAACGCAGCGTTTTTAAAAGGAACAGGCATAAAAGGCATCGCTGTTGCGTCCGGAATTCTTGCGCAAAGCGATATACATAATGCCGCGCGAACGCTGAGAAATATAGTTTCTTCCGTTGTTTCAGCGGGGTAGATCAGAAAAATTTGAATTGGAGGGTACATCGGATTTGACAAAGTTTAATGTTATCGGGGCAGGCCTTGCGGGATGCGAGGCGGCGTGGCAAATTGCGCAGCGGGGCGGGAAGGTAAGGCTGTATGAAATGAAGCCGCGAAAAAAGACTCCAGCCCATCATCTCGATACCTTTGCCGAACTGGTATGCTCAAATTCATTACGCTCAAACAGCCTCGAAAATGCTGTTGGTCTCTTGAAGGAAGAACTGCGCCGTATGGGTTCTTTGATTATCCACTGCGCCGACAGGACTTCCGTTCCCGCGGGGGGCGCCCTTGCGGTCGACAGGGAGGCTTTTTCATCTCTTGTCACCGATATGATAAATAAACACGCCAATATTGAAGTTATTCATGAAGAAGTGCGGGTTATACCACAGGAAGGCATAACGATCATAGCCACAGGTCCCCTGACATCGGATGCGCTTTCAGCAGAAATATCAAAACTGGTCGGCAGCGAATCGCTTTTCTTTTTTGACGCCGCCGCACCTATCGTCAAAAAAGAGAGTATTGACATGAAAAAGGCTTTTGCGGCTTCAAGGTACAACAAGGGCAGCGATGATTATATAAACTGTCCTATGAACAGGGAAGAATATACTGAATTTTATAATGCCCTTATAAGCGCCGAAACCGCTGAAGTTAAGGATTTTGATAAAAGGCTGATATTTGAGGGATGCATGCCTGTTGAGGTAATGGCGGCAAGAGGTATGGACACGCTTCGTTTCGGCCCTGTGAAGCCTGTCGGGATAATAAACCCGCACACCGGAACAAAGCCGTATGCCGTTGTTCAGTTAAGGCAGGATAATCTGGAAGGAACGCTTTATAACATGGTTGGTTTTCAAACCCGTTTGAAATGGAGTGAGCAGAAAAGGGTATTTTCAATGATACCGGGCCTTGAAAACGCGGAATTTGTCCGTTTTGGGGTAATGCACCGCAACACTTTCATTAATTCTCCGGCTGTTTTGATGCCGACATACCGGATGAGAAAGTATGAGAATATATATTTTGCCGGACAAATCACGGGAGTTGAAGGCTATGTCGAATCAACCGCCTCCGGGCTTTCAGCCGGCATAAACGCATATGCGGGCGCATGCGGCAGAAAAGCGGTCGTTTTTCCGAAAGCGACGGCAATAGGAGCGATTGCGAATTATATCAGCACATCTTCTATCGGAGATTTTCAGCCCATACATATAAATTATGGAATTATTGAACAGCCAAAAAACAGGATAAGGAACAAAAGGGAAAGAAACATATCCATCAGCAGAAGAGCGATCGAATTGATAGAAAACATTAAGACAATTTAAGCTGATTTTCGTATATTTATTTAAAGACCATTTAAAACGAAAGAATTTTCATGCATCCTGAAAATCCAGATTAAAGCATACATG
>DATCLI010000248.1:0-3369 GCA_036563955.1 Clostridia bacterium
ACGGTAAAATGTTCATATCACGCCTCCTGTGTTTGTTGTTTGAACACTTATAAACTACAGGAAAATCGTGATTATGGGAAGAGGGTTTCGACTTTCTTCCCTTATTTTTTTGTTTTGCCTACGAAAATTTTACTCTAAGCAAGGAAGCGAAACACCCGAAGTAAAGTCGCGTACCTACCGGAACGCGACAGCAATGCCTCGACCCGCGAAGCAGGATCCGCGGAAATAGTGTTCGGCGAACTATTGTACAATAGTTCCTCAGAATTATGCGCTGGACAAGCAGTTAACTTATTAGCAGTGAATAACCAGCGGGTGATTCGGGTGTTTATATTTTTACACTGTTATTGTATACTGAAATAAAGCATTTAAATACAGGGGGAGATTAATTCTATGGCTGATCCGCGCATTGTAAAGCTTGCAAAACTATTAGTAAATTATTCACTGGAATTAAATAAAGGCGATTATATGCTTTTGGAATCCTACGATATTGCATCTGATCTTGTTCGCGAGGTTTTTCGCGAAGCGATCAGGGCAGGTGCATATGTTGACACAAATATTTTTCTTCCGGGGCTTTCTTATATATTTTACAATGAAGCCGCCGAAGAACAACTAAAGTTCGTTTCCCCGTATATGAAATTCAAAGCGGAAAATTACAGCGCTTTTTTAATGATATATGGACAACATAATTTAAAAGAGCTAACGAGTGTTCCCGGCGAAAGAATAAAAACACTGGCCCAGGCCGGACGCGAAATAAATTTACGGCTTATGGAGCGAATGTCGGACAGAAATGATCTTAAATGGTGCGGAACACTTTATCCATCACACTCCGGAGCCCAGGAAGCGGAAATGGGCACGGAGGAATATGAGAATTTCGTATATAAGGCCTGCGGGCTCGAAAATGAAGACCCAGTTGCATTCTGGAAATCTATTTCGGCTAAACAGGAAAAACTATGCGAGTATTTGAACGGTGTAAAAAAACTTAGGATTATATCTAAGGATACCAATCTTGTGATGGACGTAACCGGCAGGAAATGGATAAATTGTGACGGCAAAGAAAATATGCCTGATGGTGAGATATTTACATGCCCGCATATAAAAAGTGTGGAAGGGTATATAAGCTATAGCTATCCGGTAGTTGCAGTCGGCAAGGAGATTAACGGGATACGTCTTGAATTCAATAATGGCAAAGTGGTAAAAGCCGCAGCCGATAAAGGTGAAGATTTTCTTAATTCGCTTTTGGATATTGATGATGGTTCCCGTTATCTTGGTGAAATAGGAATAGGAACAAACTATAACATAAAGCGTTTTACACGAAACATATTATTTGATGAAAAAATTGGCGGAACAATACATACAGCCATTGGAAATTCCTTTGCCGAAGCAGGCGGAGATAATCAATCGGGTATCCATTTGGATATGGTTTGCGATATGCAAAATCAAGGAGAAATTTATGTGGACGATAAATTGATTTATCGTAATGGAAAATTTCTATGATTTTTAAAACAGAAAAGGCTGCCTTTTTAAGAATAAATTCCGACGGGCAGCCTCTGTTCTGTCAGGTATCAATTGAAGCATTTGTTATCATGCACGCCCCTGGTACCAAATATACCGGGGCAGAAAATAACAATCACAATAATTATAATAATTATCCATTCCCAGCCTCCAAAAATGCCCCTGTCGCAATCACCCATCACAAATCACCTCACATAGGTCTACTGGTATATCCTATGCGGTGAAAATCTATTTGGTTACCGTAATACCACAAATCTGACGGTAAAGGTTCTCATATTCCGCTGCAGAACGGTTCCAACTGAAATCCTGTTTCATGCATTGCCTTACTATATTTGCCCATTCATCTTTTCTTCCGTATACTGTTACCGCCCTTACAACAGCATCCTTCATTTCATGAGCATTATAATTCCTGAATGTAAAACCGGTCCCTTCACCCGTGTACTCGTTATATGGAATAACCGTGTCTATCAATCCCCCTGTTTCCCTTACTATAGGCACGGTTCCGTAACGCATGCTGAAAAGCTGGCTTAAACCACACGGTTCAAAAAGCGAAGGCATAAGAAACATATCACAGGCCGCATAAATCTTCTGTGCCAGTATATGATCATACCGGATGTTGGCCGACATTTGGCCGGTATATGCGGACTCGGCCCATAGAAACATATCCTCGTATTTCTTGTCCCCGGTCCCCAGAACGACCATTTGCAAATCCATATCCAGCAATTCACCTATCATCCTGTCAACAAGATCAATACCTTTTTGATCAACCAATCTTGATATAATACCTATTAAAGGGGTGTCCTGCGTTAAATTAAGTCTCAGCTCCTTTTGAAGCATTTCCTTGTTTTTTTGTTTTACTTCGAGATTGTTAATATCAAAATTTGCATATATTCTTTTATCGGTTGACGGGTCATTGTTTTCATAATCAATCCCGTTTACAATACCAACAAGATCATTAGAACGCTTGCGTATTATACCTGATAGATTTTCACCGTAGAAGTCGGTTTTTATTTCTTCCGCATAAGCCTTGCTTACTGTCGTTATGCGGGTTGAATACGCTATTCCGGCCTTAAGAAAATTAAGATTATCATAAAACTCAATTCCTTCAGGTTTAAAATATTCCCAGCTAAGCCCAATTATTTCATCCATCATTACCTTCGGGAACACACCCTGGTATTTAAGATTATGAATTGTCATTATTGTGTGTATTGTTTTATAAAATCCGTCGTGCCGGTAATTTCTGTAATGCGCATCAAGCAAAAGGCTCACAAGCCCTGCCTGCCAATCATTGCAATGAATAATATAAGGTTTAAAGCCAATAACCGGCAGCACTTCAAGAACTGCTTTGCAAAAAAAAGTAAACCTTTCCCCATCGTCTGGCTGACCATAATACCAGTCTCTATAAAAATAATGTTCATTATCAAGAAAATAAAACGGAACGCCATCGTATTCCAGTGTAAAAATACCGCAGTATTCATGCCTCCATGTCAAGTCGACAAACGTATACCCTAAAAACATCATTTTGTTTATAAACGGCTGCGGTATTTGGCGATATTTCGGCATGACAACGCGAACGTCAACCCCAAGCTTTTTTAATGCGCGCGGCAGCGAACCGGCTACATCCGCAAGCCCCCCTGTTTTTGCAAACGGCGCCGCTTCCGATGCGATAAACCATACTTTAATCTGCTCCATGTTTTCCCTTTCATCGCGGAAGCCGAATGATTCCGCTTTACCTATCCATTTAATGCAGCGAAGTTTACATCTGGAAAAAAGGCCTTATGAATAATATAATGCCTGCATAAAGCATTTTTATTACTTTTCGTACTCAGATATCGCGGACTTTCGCCGCCGTGGTCT
>DATCLI010000249.1:0-2787 GCA_036563955.1 Clostridia bacterium
TTGATGGCAGTTAATAACTGCATCGAAATGGATATGAAAAATAAACTAATCGAATCCGGTGTTGAGCTTATTGAAATACCAAATTGTGAGAAGCTTCATCCGGCGGTTTCAGGTCACCCGGACATGCAGCTCGTACATATAAGTGAAAATGTACTGGTTTGCCATCCGGATTTTCCCGAGGAACTTGTGAATTCCCTTAAGAAACGCGGTTTTGAAGTTTATTTCGGCGATACGGTACTAAGCGATCAATATCCGCTTGATATAGCATATAACGTTGCAATAATGGGCAAAGCGGCATTCCATAATACTAAATATACCGACCCGGTTATAAAAAAGCTTCTTCACCGGCATGCGATACGGCTGTATCATGTGAATCAGGGTTATACAAAGTGCTCAGTTCTGCCGGTAACACCGGAAAGCATTATAACTGCCGACTGCGCAATAGCTGAAGCGGCAAAGGGCGCGGGGTTTGATGCGTTGCTGATACCGCCTCAAAGATCAATACAATTACCGGGCTTTGATTATGGTTTTATTGGAGGCACCGCCGGTTTTATAAATAAGAGAAAACTGGTTTTCGCGGGCAATATTGAGCATCTCGAAAGCAAAAGCGTTATTATGCGGTTTTTGAAAAAATATGGAGTTGGCTGGATTAACCTTTTGGAAGAAAAAATAATCGATTACGGAGGTTTTTTGCCTCTTTACGAATAATAATGAGGAATTCCGGCTGTTTGGAAATTTAGCATTTTGCGACATCGCAAAAGCCTTAACTTAAGCAATTTCTTTTGTTATTTTATAAAGAGTGGTAAAATATCAGAAGAGGATAAGGAGGTATGATTAATGGATAAAACTGATGAAAATAGAGTATCGGTGGATCAACAACTGGAAGCTCAGCTTAACCCTGTTGTTGAAGCTGATCAAATCGACCGTCCGGAAAGTTCTGCCGACAGCGGCATTAAACACGTTCCTGGGCCGGAACCGGGCTCAAGAGTCTTAAGTGTCGGCGAATGGATGCTGACAATTCTGTTTTATATTATTCCGGTTGTAAATATAATAATGATGGCTGTTTGGGCGTTTTCTTCAAGAGGAAACATTCATCGCAGAAACCTGTCCCGGGCTTTGCTGTTATGGGTTATTATTATCCTTATTGCCTATATCGCTGCGATGACGATTGCCGGATTTACGATTGTTGATATTTTTCGGTTGGAAAAGTATGGTTCATAATTTTGTATTATTGCTAAAATAGATATAACCTTGATTTATAAGTAACATATTATCTATTTATTTTACTTATATCTATTGATAATGTATAATGCAATTGTAAGTTCTAAGCAGAGGAGAATAATATTTTATGGGAAGAATGGTCGGCACTGTTGCAAGGGGTATTTTGTCTCCTATTATAAAAAATGGGGACGATATAGTAAAAATAGTCACAGATACCGTAATGAAGGCCTCGTCTGCCGAGGGATTCGAAATACGGGACAGGGATATCATCGCCGTTACGGAGTCGGTAATTGCGCGTGCGCAGGGAAATTATGCAAGTGTTGATGATATTGCAGAAGATATTAGAAAGAAATTTGGGACAAGTACTATTGGCGTTGTTTTTCCGATCTTAAGCCGTAACCGTTTCGCGTTATGCCTTAAGGGGATTGCGAAAGGCGCCGGAAAAATTGTTTTAATGCTTAGTTATCCGGCCGACGAAGTCGGCAATCATCTGATAGATGCGGATCTATTGGATGATAAGGGTGTGAATCCATGGACCGACGTGTTTACGGAAAAGAAGTTTCGTGAATATTTTGGATATAACAGGCATACTTTTACCGGTATTGACTATATCGATTATTATAAATCGATCATGGATGAATGCGGAACCGAATATGAGATAATACTGTCGAATAATCCTAAAACAATTTTGGAATACACGAAAAATGTTCTTGTATGCGATATTCACACCAGAAACAGGACAAAAAAGATACTTGGAAATAATGGGGCGGAAAAAGTATACGGCCTTGATGAGATTCTATCGCAGCCAGTTAACGGAAGCGGATATAATGAAGTATACGGCCTGCTGGGGTCAAATAAGGCGACGGAAGACAGCGTGAAGCTTTTTCCCAGGGATTGCCCGAAGCTTGTTGAAAAGATCCAGGAAGCGATTTTTCAAAAGACGGGAAAAACAGTGGAAGTTATGGTCTATGGGGACGGAGCATTTAAAGATCCGGTCGGGAAAATATGGGAGCTTGCCGATCCTGTTGTATCCCCCGGATATACAAAAGGATTGGAAGGCACGCCGAATGAAGTGAAGCTTAAATATCTTGCAGATAATAATTTTGCTCACCTAAGCGGAGAAGAATTGAAAAAGGCAATATCGGAATATATAAAAAACAAAAATTCAATACCAGCCGGTTCAATGGAATCTCAGGGCACGACGCCGCGGAGACTGCCTGATCTTATAGGTTCACTGTGTGATTTAACTTCAGGCAGCGGTGATAAAGGAACTCCCATTATATATATTCAGGGTTATTTCGATAATTATGCCAATTGATTTCGCAGCCCACGCATTTACCGTACTTGCGCCGGTGCAAGTACGGTAAATGGGTATACGGGAATATTCCGCAAAACCCAAAACAATATAATAACAATAGCTGTGATTAAGCAGTAGTTAGGATGTTTAGCCAGGAAACGGTTAACCGGATTAAAAGGATTTTTCCCGGTCAGAAGAAAATAAAACCAGAGACATAATGACCCAAGCACAAGCAAAGCAAAAAACGGCCATAACGGATTGTATGAGAA
>DATCLI010000250.1:0-2082 GCA_036563955.1 Clostridia bacterium
AAATGTAGATTGTACAACATGTTTGCGAAAAAGCAGAACCTCTGTAATCCATTATTATCAATGGACACAGAGGTTTTATTCAAATTTTTACTGTTAAACTTGAGATTTTCATATTCAAAACAAGTTTTTTGTATAAAATAAGCAGCTAATTTTTGAATGAAACCGCCGTATTTTCCCACAATAAAACGATGGACAAAGAATCAAAATTCCAATGTGTTATTCAAAAGAAGCGGGAGGTATGGCTTGAAGACCGCGTTAACTGCTTTACCGGTAAATCAAATAAAAAAGCGAATGCGATAAGCCTATTTATACCGCATTCGCTTTGATACTGGTTACATTAAAAGAAAAGCGACAGATAAGTTTAATCAACAATAAAAGGTGTAATATCCTTCATAAAAGCAGAAGGATCTTCAGTATGAACTTCCACTTTTATGGGCTTGCTTAAATCAAGGCTGAATATACCCATGATTGATTTTGCGTCAACTATATACCGGCCCGATGTAAGATCAACATCAAAATCATACCGGTTGACAATGTTGACAAAATCCTTTACATCGTTTATGGATTTCAGCATAATATTAAAAGTTTTCATAATATTATAGCACCGCCTTTCAAGCGTATTTTCCAACATATAGATTAAACTAAGTATATATTATCCGGTAAGGCAGTATTAGTCAATTACAATTTTGTTAAATTTGATGATAACACCGGATTCATTATTGTTGCGCTGCCGGATAATTTCTGAGAGAATAAATATACTGACAGATATTGAGTTCTAACGGGTGTTATATATGAAAACGGTGGCTTTTATTACACTTGGATGCAAAGTTAATATTTATGAAACCGAAGGCATGAAAAGGATTTTTGAAGAAGGCGGATATAAAGTGGTGCCGCCCGACTGCGCTGCGGATGTTTACGTTATAAACACATGTACGGTTACGCATTTAAGCGAAAAGAAATCAAGGCAGATGATCCGAAGAGCAAGGCGGACTAATCCCCGGGCAATAATTGCGGCAGTAGGTTGTTATTCGCAGATTTCTCCTGACGAGGCATTGGCTGTTGACGGAGTGAATCTTGTTATAGGCAATAACCATAAGGGTGAAATCCTTGAATTGGTTGAACAGGCTGGTTTGGAAACTAAAAAGGTGCTCGTTTCCGAAAGGCGTGATTTAAATAATTATGAGGAGATGAAAGTTGAATGTTACACGGGTCATACCCGGGCATTTTTGAAAATACAGGACGGGTGCGATCAATTCTGCAGTTATTGTATAATCCCGATTGCGAGAGGGAAAATCCGCAGCAGAAGCCTCGACAGTATAATTGATGAAGCTGATGCACTCGCAGATAAGGGTTTTTGTGAAATTGTGCTTACAGGTATACACATTACTTCTTACGGCAGGGATATCAAAGGGGTAACACTTCTGGACGCTATATATGGGCTGAACCGGATAGAAGGTATAAAACGAATCAGACTTGGTTCATTGGAGCCTCTTTACATGTCTGCCGATACTGTTAAAAGAATGGCGCAGGCAGAAAAGCTTTGCCCGCATTTTCACCTGTCCCTTCAAAGCGGGTGCGATGAAACGCTGAAAAGGATGAACCGTAAGTATACAACGGCCGAATATGAAGAAATTGTGACTAATATACGGGACACATTTCCCGACGCGGCAATCACAACCGATATCATGACCGGGTTTCCGGGAGAAACCGGGGAGGAATTTGAACAAACCTGTGATTTTGTGAAAAAAATCGGTTTCAGTCAGGCTCATATTTTCCAGTTTTCGGCAAGAAAAGGAACCAAAGCGGCGGATATGCCGAACCAAATTCCCTCGTCCGAAAAGGAAAGGCGAAGCAAAATCCTTTCGGAAATATGTGAGAAATCACAAGAAAATTACAGGGCAGAATATATTGGAAGGAATATGGATGTTTTGTTTGAGCAAAAAAAGGGTAAATTATGGGAAGGATTAACGACAAACTATATTCCCGTCCAGGTGGAATATGACGGCACTCTTACAGGAAAGATAAAGAATGTCCGCTTGGAAAAAAGCGTAAACGGGGTTGTTTTAGGACATATTATATAAC
>DATCLI010000251.1:0-3308 GCA_036563955.1 Clostridia bacterium
ACCTATATCCGTAATATACAGATTTTTTAATAGGGGGTGCACAGACATGTTATTTACAGTTTCTTCGGGCAGAACAAGCAATTTCTGCCCTTTAAAGTTTTCCGCAATGTGTTTTCTCATAAATTTATTATAGTTTTATCAAAAGTAAAATTCAACAGCAAATCCGGAATATAATCCATCTAATATGTAATAATGTATATTTGTCAATGCCGTATTATTTGTTATATTCAAGGTAAATACGAAAAAAACGGCTCATTCCGGCCCAAACCAAATATAACTATACTTAAGGAACCCCCTGCCTTTACAGACGGCGTGTACCGAAATATAATACAGGCGGTGAGTAAAAACATGAAAAATTACCATATTGACCTTACGGACAATAAAAAGAGAATTTATTCCGGACATAAAATAAACTCAATAGCGGCAGTTCCCGTACACGAAATTGTCATAAGCTGACCGCTGTATTAAAAGCCATTAAATATTTGAGGAGGTAATAAAATGCACGATTTTTATGTTACTTCGGAAGATCGCATAATACTTCGTGAATTAGCAAAAAAGCAGCTTGAATATTCGCAGCTGCCCGTGATGAAAGAACGAATAGAGCAGTGGTACAGGCACAATGCCGGAAACGGCGAAAAACCTATGATTCATGTGGAGGTATGGACTTTTGAGCAGGATATAATGCCAAAACCGAGATGTCAGACCGAGACCGGCCGCGCAATCGAATTGGGCTTGTACCGCAGCTTTATTAACTACGAAATGATTGATGACGACCGTGTTGTACCTCCGTAGTACCCAATCAGTTGGGATACGTGGTTTAAACTGTTCGGTGTCACCATTGAAAAGGAGCATGTAAAAAGCTCCGAAGGGGAAGGTATTGGGCACCGGTTCAGGCATATAATAGCCGATCTTGAAGAGGATTTTCCTAAACTCAGGCCTTCAAAATACGGTGTTGACAAAGAAAAAACACTTGCCTGGAAGGAATTTCTTGAAAACATCTTCGGCGACATACTGCCCGTGAAGATTACGAACAACTGCCTGGGCGCCGTTCCGACTCAGCATGTTGTTCATATGATGGGTATGGAAAATATGCTCTTTTCGATGTATGATTACCCGGACACATTTCATGCATTGATGAAAAGAATTTCCGATGATTACATAGAGTATTTCAGGTGGCTGGAGAACGAAGGGCTGCTCCTTCCCACCGCGTCGTACGAAGAATGCGGGCAGGGAACCTTCTGTTTCACACGTGAGCTTCCACAGGCGGTCGAACCGGGGAAAAAGCTGAAAACAAAGGATCTCTGGGGTTTTATGGACTCCCAGGAAACAGTGGGAATATCGCCCGACATGTATAACGAATTCATATTCCCGTACTATAAAAAAATATCCGATTTATACGGGCTTTTTTCCTACGGCTGCTGCGAACCCGTAGATTCGATCTGGGACAAGTGTCTCAGCAAATGCGATAACCTGCGCAAGGTTTCAGTTTCGCCGTGGTGCAATGAAGAGTTCATGGGCGAAAGGCTTAAAGGGACTAAAATAATATACCACCGCAAGCCGTCCCCCAACTTTATAGGAGTCGGAAAGGAACTCGACGAGGAAGCGTGGCGTGACCATATAATAAAGACACTTAAAGCAGCTCAGGGCTGCTGCCTCGAAATTACACAGAGAGACGTCTACTCATTGGGAGGGGATATAAATAAACCGCGCAGGGCGGTCCGGATAATCAGGGAGCTTACCGACAAATACTGGAAGTAGTCTCCCCTGCGGGTGCTTATCCCCGCATCTCTTTATAAACTTCAACGCTTGATATGACAGGCAATACATTACCAAAAGAGCTGCCATCAAGCATTCACAATACCCATGCTTCTTTAAATATTGTATAGCGTATACTGTTTCCATACAATTGCGTAAACTTGAGCTTTCCGTTAAAAGGCCTGCTCACCCATACAATATGTTGCAATAACGCTGAAATTGGTATCGAGAACCGTAAAATCAGCGTCGTTTCCATACCGGATCCGGCCCTTTCTGTCTTCAATAAGGAGAGCCTTTGCGGGGTTCAGCGTCGCAGCAAGAATCGCATGTTCTATTGAAACCGACGCGCGCTCGACAAGAAATCGGACACCTTCGTTCATCCTCAGCGAACTGCCCGCTATCGTATCCATGCCGAATTTTCGCGCTGTTCCGTATTTGTCCAGTGATACCTTAACATTCGATATGTCGTATACTCCCTCCGGCAGCCCTTTCACGCCTATTGAATCGGTTACCAGGATGATATTTGTTCTGTTTTTTGAGTTGAATAGAATTTTTACAACGCTCGGATGAACATGATGCCCATCCGCTATCACTTCGGCAAACGCATTCGAGCTTAATAACGCTCCCACGACTCCCGGTTCCCGGTGGTGCAGCGCCCTCATCGCATTAAAACTGTGCGTAAAAGAGGATGCGCCATTTGCAAGCGCAAGCATTGCAGTCTCGAAATCCGCCCCGCTGTGGCCAATAGATACGGTAACACCATTTCTGCTTGCGTACCGGATAAGCGAATAGTCCTTATCATGCTCGCAAGCGACAGTTAAATATCTTATCAGGTTATTCGACTCTCTCTGGTAATCGATAAATTCTTCAACAGTAGGAACGCGGATATATTCAGGTTTATGCATTCCCTTATATGCCTGATCGAGGAAAGGGCCTTCAAGGTGCGCGCCTATAATTTCAGCGCCGGTATGTTTTTGATTCTTTACCGTTGCAATGTTTTTCAGCGCTTCTGTCGTTGTTTGCCTGCTTTGGGTTGTCGTCGCAGGCAAAAAGGACGTCACGCCTTCGGAAGGCAGCGCCTTGAGCCAGCGCACGAGCCCTTCGGGAGAAGGGTCATCGGTTGAATAACCTCCCATCCCGTGAGAATGTATATCAATAAAACCCGGGACTATATATTTGCTTCCATAATCGATATCGGGATTTACCTGCCCGTACTGCGAAACCTTTGAGATTTTACCGTCTTCCACATGAATTTGAGCCGGAATAAACTGTTCTGCTATAAATACTTTTTCGCTCTGAACTATCATTTGCTATTCCCTCCCTAAAGATAGTGTAGTCAAGAAGCCGGGTGAAGTCAAATAAAACGTTCAGAATTGTGCTCTATTTAATTACCACGAATAATAATTGTAACCCCGAGACCACATATAGTGATTGAAAGTCGTTTGCTGTATGCTCATCAAGGAATTATGAACTGCCATATCCATTGGCTTGCCTCCCGTTCCCGACTCATTACCGTCTTTCGACGGCTGGGTTTCCGGGGTAAGCTCGAGAAG
>DATCLI010000252.1:0-7173 GCA_036563955.1 Clostridia bacterium
GAGCACTGGAGCTATTATCCGTTAATAACGGAAGCCGGCGGCGACTGGCTGGCCAAAGACGGAAGCGTGATCCTTGACAGTGCGGAGAATATAAGGGTACTGCAGTTTTTATATGACATGATGTATGTTAACAAAATAGCGGTTGCTGCTCCCGGCGGATTCCATCATGCCGAAGAATATTACGGATTCATGGAAGCGGGAGGCGCCGCTTCTGTTTGGATGCCGCAATGGTATATGAACCGCTTTACCGATTATATGCCCGCTCTAAAAGGCAAGATTGCTATCCGTCCTCTCCCGCGGTGGGAAGAAAACGGCGGTTACGGCGCCGGTATGGGTGGTACGGGTACTGCAGTCACCAACCAGTGTAAAGATATTCAACTTGCTAAAGAATTTCTCGCATATTCCAAGCTGTCTGTTGAAGGCGCACTCAAGTGCTGGACCGTTCTTGGTTTTGATCCGCTGCGCTGGGATGTATGGGAAATGGATGAAATGAAAGCGCCTAATAAGTTTACGGATTTCTATGGTACAGGTGTGTTCGATATGCTTGTTGAGCTTCGTGATGCGCTTCCTTCCATTAATATTACTGAAAAATTCCCGAATGCGCAGACCCTCGTACAGTCTTCCGTAGTATTTAAAGTATTATCCGAACAGAGCATGACGCCGGAAGAAGCGCTTAAAGCTGCCGCAGAAGAATTGAGAGCTAATTAAAATCAGGGCTCGAGATTAAGCAACGTATTTTAAATTGGGCCGCAAAGAAAGGCAAAATCCGGTTCTTTGCGGCCTTATGCCTGAATTTTCGGATTTGCTTCCGCGCATTTGTTTTTAGTGACATCATGTGGTTTGGATTTGGAAACTTTTTGCGAACTGCGGCGTTCTTAAGGAGGTTATGGCATATGCAGAAAAGTAGTTCTCCAGTTTTACCTGGCAAGTTTTTTCGGAAGTATTTTAACTCCCCGAATGTAGTTCCGTTTATATTAGTTTTGCCCTTTTTAATTTCCTTTGTGCTGTTTTTTATATACCCGCTTTTTTCAATTTTTCAAATGAGTTTCCAGGAAATTCATGGCTTTAGTGATGTGCGTTATATAGGGCTTGCTAATTACAAAAATCTTTTAAACGATCGTTTTTTCTCAGCTATACGTGTAACAATGACATACACATTTTGGACTATCGCGATTCTTGTGCCGCTGCCGACAGTTCTGGCTGTCTTTCTTAATTCAAAGCATGTCGGAGCTGCTTTTTTCAAGCCCGTATTGTTTATACCGCAGCTTACCTCCGTTATTGTAGCGGGCATATTCTATCGCTTTGCTTTCAGTGATTCGCCTGATGCACTCGCTAATACCCTTGTGGGAATAATCGGTGTTGAGCCCGTGCGCTGGTTGAAAGAGGCGACTCCCACAATGTTCGCGCTCGTGACTTTATGCGTATGGCGCTGGCTGGGTGTTAATATAGTATATTTCCTTTCCGCGCTTCAAACGATACCCCGTGAAATGTATGAGGCAGCGGCTATTGACGGCGCGGGACCGCTGCAGCGTTTTTGGCATATAACCTTGCCGTTTTTGAAGCCTACTATTATTTACGTTACTACTATAAGCGTATACGGCGGATTTGCCATGTTTTCCGAATCTTATGCGCTTTTTGGTACGGCGCGGACACCCGGTGAAATCGGATCCACGATGGTTGGATATCTGTACCAGCAAGCATTTGTGGAAGCCCGAATGGGGTTTGGCGCCGCCGCGGGAGTTGTTCTGTTCCTAATGGTTATGATTATAAACTTGCTGCAGCTTAAATTATTCGGAGCTTTTCGCAGGGGGGATTATTAATGGATTTGGTCGGCAGAAACAAAATCTCTCAGGTTTTAATGATTTGTATCCTTTCAATTTTTGCAGTATTTGCGCTTCTGCCCTTTTACTTTTTAATTGTTTCAGCGTTCAAGCCGGGAGTTGAGATGATACGGCACGGTATTACCCTCAATCCTTATTTTGAGAAATTTACTCTGAACCAGTTTAAGCTTTTATTTAATCCAAAGGAAAGCAATTATTTCCACTGGTACAGAAACAGCCTGCTCTACACGGGCGTGCAGACAGTATTGGGACTCGTGCTTACATCGATGGTGGGATATGCGCTCGGTGTATATACGCGGTACAAATATCGCAACATCATATTTATTATGGTGCTTTTAGTAATGATGATACCTGTTGAAATTATGATACTGCCGCTGTATAAGGAAATGGTATACTTAAAGCTTTTTGATAATATATGGGGCGTCGTTCTGCCCTTTGCAGTTTTTCCTTCTGCAGTTTTTTTCTTCCGCCAGTATTCCCTTGGATTGCCATTGGAATTGATGGATTCCGGCCGTATTGACGGGTTGACAGAATACGGAATATTCGTTAGAATAATGATACCTTTGATGAAACCTGCCTTTGGAGCAATGGCAATTCTTATTTCAATGAACAGTTGGAATGCTGTTGTTTGGCCAATGGTAGTTCTCAGAAACAGTAAAAAACTGACGATTCCTATAGGGCTTTCCACATTGATTACACCCTATGGCAATAACTATGACTTATTAATGCCAGGTGCTGTTCTGGCGGTTGTACCAATTATAATACTGTTCATGCTTAATCAAAAAGCTTTTATTGAGGGGTTAACGTCGGGCAGTATAAAAGGATAAAAGTCTACTCTCGCCATTTACCTGAATAATTATGCTGCAAATGGATGGGAGAATACTTATGAAGGCATTTGCATTTAAATCCAATATATATCGTAGACTTGTCCTGTTTTTCATGTTGGTTGGAATTGTTCCAATGGTATTGTTAAGCTTTGCGTCTTACCGCATTACCCGAAACTCCATTCACGATAAAGCCAAACACTATTCAAACCAGCTTATGATTGAACTAAGCGATAATATTGGGCGTGTACTCCTGTCATTAGAGAATACTGCAATAGATATTTCTTATTCCGAAATCATTCAAAACTATTTTCTCAATTATAACGATTTGTCGCTTGCGCAGCGCCGAAGCCGCCGCAATGAGATTCGTATGAACATAGCGTTAAAAACTTCTCTGATACGCGAATTAACCGATGTTTATGTATATTTATCCAACGGCGAGCGAGAAGTTTTATATGGTGAAGAAGGATATAAGTTCATTTTGCAGGAGCCGTATGAAAGTGAATTTGTACAATTGATTTATGACAGCGGGGGAAAGACGGTGATTCGTTCTTATTCCGGCAGCCACCAGATAGATAATATCCGGCGTCAGCAGGATACCGAAAAAGGTATTGAAAAATGCTTCCTGATTGGCCGATTGGTGCGTGAATTGGATAGCGATGATGTATTAGGGGTTATCATTCTGCGTATTAGTGAACAGATGCTTTCTAAAAGGCTAAAAAAAATAGACCTGGGTAAAAATGCAGAAATTGTTATTTTAGATGCAAATAACAGAGTTGTGTCCAGTACGAATCAAACAGCTTTTCCCACTGCTGAAACCGCAAGAGAAGATTTAACGATTGTTCCCTCACAGTTCTTCACTGCCGGTACCGATTTAAAATTTTACAAAGACAGTCATATGATATTGCGAAACCATATTGACAGTTTGGGATGGTCGGTAATATGCCTGATACCATACATCTATCTCGACAATGAAGCATATCTGAACTTTCGCAATATGCTCATTCTGCTTTGCTGCATATGCGCTGCAATGGTTATAGGGATTGGATTGTTTTCCCGAAGAATTTCAAAACCTCTTACAGAATTGGTGTCTGCCATGGATCTTGTTAAAGAGGGAAATTTGAATGTGGAGGTAAAGAATGAATCACGTGACGAGATTGGACAAGTTACGCGTAATTTTAACATAATGCTCTCGCAGATACGGCAGCTTGTTGAAAACGTGAAAAATAAGGAAAAAGAAAAGCGTAAAGCTGAGCTTGCGGCGCTGCAGGCCCAGATCAATCCGCATTTTTTGTCCAACACGCTCAATACCGTGCGCTGCCTTGCCCATACACAAAAAGCGCATAACATTGAAACTCTTTTAGTATCACTGATTGAACTGCTGCATGTCAGCATGGATATCCGGGAAGATCTTATCCCAATCAGCAAAGAAATCAGCTATGTGCGAAGCTATATGGAAATTATGAGTTATCGGGATTACGGCAGTTTTGATGTCATCTGCGAGGTACAGCCGGAACTGGAGGATTCCATGATTCCCAAGCTGATACTTCAGCCTCTCGTGGAAAACGCATTGATACACGGTTTAAAGCACAAGACTGTCGGCGGCCAGATTAAAATACGGGTAACCGGCGATCAATCCAATATATATATTTCGGTTACGGATAACGGCCAGGGAATTCCTCCCGATGTACTGCCCAATATAATAAAACCCAAGTCTATGGAGGATACGGCAGTATTCTCGGGTATTGGCCTTTCGAATGTAGACAGCAGGATTAAAATGCTTTTCGGTAATAATTACGGCCTTTATATCAATAGTATCTATCAGATGTACACTACCGTCGAGGTAGTGCTGCCGAATATAAAAGGGGGGAGGCTTTGTGATAAAAGTATTAATAGTGGATGATGAAGTGGTTTTCCGTAACAACATAAAAGAAATTATCAATTGGGACAAATACGGCTTTTATCTGTGCGGAGAAGCAAGCGACGGAATATCTGCGAAACGGGAAATCGAACTGCAAAAACCCGACATCGTTATTACCGACATTAAAATGTCAGGGATGGACGGCCTTTCCCTGATTGCGTTTCTTCATGAAAACCATCCAAATATTCAGGTAATCGCTCTTTCGGGATATGATGATTATGAGTATGTCCGCACGAGCTTAAAACAAGGTGTCGTGGATTATCTGCTCAAACACAATATAACTGCGTCTTCTCTTTTGAATGTGCTGCAGGCGGCACAGAGGCAAATCCACAGGGCGAGGGAATCAAAGCTGGACAACGAGAGGGTAAGGAAACAGATCGATTTTGGCCGTAAAATGCTTCAACAGCAATTTTTAAACAATTTGCTGGAAGGACGGTTAACAGATACCGATGAAGTGCTGAAGCTGTCAAAGGAGCTTTCACTGCCGATTTATTCCGGAGGTATGATCGTTGTTGTAGCTGAGTTTGACAATATAAGTACATTAAAGAACCAAAATACGCAAGGCGAATGGCAGGTCCTTTTTGAAAGAATGATGAAGCTTATCGGTGAGAATCTTTTAAGGGATGCAATGCTTATCCCGCAATTTGACGTTGGTTTTGTTTTACTGTTTTCCATGGTCGAAACACTTTCACAAAGCAGCTTTTTAAGAGATGTAAACGCATGTATTAACCAAATTCGTATTGCTTTAAAGCGTCATTATAACGTAACTGCTTGTTACAGCATAAGTGGATACACTTCTTCTCCCATTGATATTAAGGATGTGTATGAAAGAGCCCGTGCGGCTCTTGGAGAAAGGATTTACAGGGAAAGTGATATTGTCATTCATGACTGTACAATTCCCAAATCGGTGTGCAGTAACTATTGCATTGATTTTCACGACGAACACAATATAATGCGGTTATTAAAAAACGGTAGCTGGCAGGATGTAAAAGAATATATTGAGAATATTTTTAACAATATTCGTGACAGTGGATTGAATTCGGTGCAGGCGCAGTTGATCTTTGCACACCTTATTAATTTACTCAGCCGTACTCTTCGAGAATTCAGAACGGATTTAATGACCGTTTACCCTGATTTTTACTATGTATATCAAAATCTCCAGCAAATGTCTCTTAACGAGATGCAGCAGGGAATACTCAACTGCTATTCTAATGTGATGCGGTACCTTAAAAAATTCGGGGAAACAGAAAAGTATCGTGAGATCACTCGTCAGGCAATGATATATATTAACCGGAACTACACTAAGGATATTTCTTTAAATTCGATAGCTAATCATGTTCATACTTCCGCGTCTTATTTAAGCCGTGTATTTAAGGAAGACACTGGCATCGGCGTGGTAGAATATCTTAATAAAATAAGGGTAGAGCATGCAAAACAACTTATACGGAGCGGAGTAAAGCTGAATGAGCTTTACATGCGTTCGGGTTTTAACAGCGATACATATTTTTACATGGTTTTTAAAAGTATTACCGGTAAAACTCCAAAAGAGTTCAGGGAAGAGTGTTTTAGGCTTTCATATTAAATCGCTAAACAGCTTTTCGACATGAGCCGACAATCCCTTAAATACAATTGAGGAAGCTATCTGGCCTTTCTCAAAGCTTTTAAATCTATCTATTTCGTAATCCTCAAAATTATATATTAAAATGTTTTCGTTTTTAGTATCGATAATCCAATACTCCTTTACACCGGAAAGCATGTAAGTGTTTAGTTTGTCTATCATATCCTTGCTGCGGGTGTTTTCTGAAAGAATTTCAAGCACCAATGTCGGAGTTCCCATATATCTTCCTTTTTCCGTAACATTGTTTTTCAGGTCACAGGCTACGAGGATATCTGGCTGCATTACATCCGGATCTTTTATCTCTTTCTTTTTGAAATGTACATCAAAGGGTGCCAAGAATACTCTGCATTTTTTTCCTGTAAAATATTCATTATAAATTAAGTGCAGCCTTCCTAATATCTCCTGGTGGTATATGCTTGGAGACGCAAGCAAATGAATTTCGCCGTTAATCAGTTCCATTCGCAATGTACTTTTTTCATAAATCTCCATAAATTCTTCATAGGAAACCTTTTTACCGCCATACTGGTAATCAAGCGCATTTTCTCTAACCGTAAAATATTGTTCGATGTCGGTTACATATGGGGTAAGCCTGGCAAACTTACGGCCATTTTTTGTAATGACCACATCCGTTTGTTGTTCAACACATTTCATATATTTCCCTAAATTTTTCTTTAATTCGGTTGCGGTTATCACGATTCCTTCTTTATAATTAATTGATTTCACACAAATCACCTCTATAAATAGCATATCAAAATGGGCAATTTATTGCAACAAAATGTACGAAATTTATAAAATAAATATGCGAAAAATTTTTAGACTGTACGATATCGAAAAAAGGAACTATTTAGTCAACCATAAATCTGTTTAGCATTTTGCGATGTTATATACTTTGAGTGCCGCTGTACAATATATTGCTGGTACGCATTAAAGCTTGCCACTATATATTGTGCAGCGGATTTTTATTAAGGT
>DATCLI010000253.1:0-2151 GCA_036563955.1 Clostridia bacterium
GCATAAACCGGAGTTCCGATTAATTCAGACCAGTAAACCATTTTTATCCCTTAAAAACATTAATTCCATAAAGTCATAATCTTATTATGTCAAAAATCCAAACAAAGAATGCGTGATTTTCCATTTGACTAAATTTACATATTCTATTAAAATTGACCTTAATGATTTTTATCGCCCGCTGTTAAGGGAGGTACAATATGAATAAACGTTTCCGTCAGGAACTCGGAATTGATATTTCGTCTGTACTGCTTCCGAAAAAAGGTACGGACATGAGAAAATGGGCTGTCATTGCCTGTGATCAGTATACTTCGGAACCGGATTACTGGAAAAACGTGGAAGAATATGTAGAAGAATCGCCTTCTGCGCTTCATCTTATTTTTCCCGAAACATATCTTGAAAGGGAAAGTGACAGTGAAAAACAGAAAAGAATAGCATTGTTAAATAATACAATGCGTAATTATTTAGATAACGATTATTTTACGGAAATTACCGACTCAATGATTTATGTCGAAAGAACAATATACGGCCAAAAAGTGGGTTCCCCGATTTCAAAAACAAGAAAAGGACTGGTATTTGCCGTAGATCTTGAGCAGTATGATTTTTCAGAAGGTTCAAAGTCTTTGATAAGAGCTACGGAAGGAACAATCCTTGACCGGCTGCCGCCGCGCATCCGGATACGTGAGAATGCATGCATAGAAATTCCCCATATTATGCTTCTTATAGACGATCCCGATCATTCCGTCATTGAACCATTGTCAAACCATAGGGATAAAATGGACAAGCTGTACTCGTTCGATTTGATGATGGACGGCGGCCGCATTGAAGGGTACCGCCTCAATGACCCTGAACTCCTTAATAAGGTTTTTCACAGCATCGCTGATCTGAAATCAGCCGAATCATTCATGAAAAAATACAATGTTGATGAATCATACGGGATATTACTTTTCGCCGTTGGTGACGGAAACCATTCGCTTGCGACGGCAAAAGCATGCTGGGAAAAATTGAAAACAAAGCTTGCCAGGGAGCAGCAGAAAAATCATCCGGCAAGGTATGCGTTAGCTGAATTGGTTAATGTTCACGACCTCGCGCTTGAGTTCGAACCGATACACCGCGTGCTGTTCAATATCAATCCCGTTGATCTGTTGTCCGCATTTACGGGGTTTTATGCTGCAAAAGGTATTGAATGCGGTTATGAATATGTAAACAATATTAAAAATGTTCCAATCCACAAAGCTTCAAAACATATCATTACATTCGCGCACGATGATAAAACGGGATATATATGGGCATCCCACCCGCCGTATACTCTTGATACCGCTACCCTGCAGCACTTCCTCGATTATTATTTGAAAAAGACTCCCGGCGCCGAAATTGACTATGTCCACGGCGCGGATGTCGCCGAGAAGCTTGGCCGCCAAAAAGACAATATCAGTTTTTTCCTTTCTCCAATGAAAAAGGAGGATTTATTTAAAACAGTAATCCTGGAAGGAGTTCTTCCGAAAAAATCATTTTCAATGGGCGAAGCAAGGGAAAAACGTTATTATCTTGAAGCAAGGAAAATAGTATAAATGCACAGCCGCATTATTCATTTCCTGAAGTCCTCTATATGAAGGCAGCGGTATTTTTTGAATATATAGTTATCCAAAGGGTAATTGTCCCTGTCAAACGTATGCGTCGATATTTTTATATTATGCGGTCCCGGCAGCTTGCCCGTTTCCACGACAAGCAGCGAATGCCGGAATACCGAACCGTCAAACGAAAGCTGGATAATGTCTCCGGGCTTTATTTCAGATAGCGGGACTTCTTTTGCGAACGGGCCTGCTCCATTGTTTTTTATAAGAAAATTACACAGATACTGAACACCGGTCCATGATGCGGCTCGGTTCGTACTGCTGAAATAATACCAGCCGACCACGGGTTCCGTGTTCATTGTTTTACAGCCGTTGTAAATACACTGTGAAATAAAATTTGTGCAGTCGCCGCCAAGATTGCTGAAATCCAGGTACGCGGGATTCCGCCCAAATGCCCATCTATGGGCGTATTCCACGGCTTTTTCCCTTTCGTATCGATATGTCTTCATGCCGGCACTCCCGACTATGGCATTTTGCAATGTTATATACTTTGAGTTCCGCTGTACAATATATTGCTGGT